>JALNZD010000002.1 GCA_023229505.1 Bacteroidales bacterium
TAATAACCAATGAGTTATAAAACAAAGGAGATTATTTGCAGTTCTCAGAAAAAGAGGGGGTCAGTATCACCGGAATGGGGGGTCACCTTGCTCCGGAATGGGGGGTCAGGATCGACCGGAATATACAATCCCAATATAAAGCAACTTTGATTTGTCAAAGGGATATTGAATAAAAGTTTTTTGTGTGAAAACAAAATACAGTCCTACTATTCCGCCAAGAGATTTGATATTTGATGGCTCAAAGGATTTTGGCTTGTCAAAGTATATTGAGATAGTATGCATTATTTTTTATTGTTCTACTCGACCCCATAAGTAATTTTTTTGTTCGTCCCACAATTTTATATCATTGCCTTCCAGTCGTCCCCAAATAAATTTATTCTGGTCGTCCCATAATTTAATATTCCTTCCTTCTAACCGTCCCCAAATGTATTTGTTGTCTTTATCCCAAATACGGAAGCGACCATCTTCTAAATACCCCCATAAATAATTATTGTCTTTGTCCCAAAGTTTAACGCTCATTTTTTAAACAATATTTACAGTAAAGCCGGTATTTATTCAAGGTATTCCCAAAGCTATTTCTTCGCCAATGCTATTTCGTAAATTGTTTATTAGTTTATTGGCATCAATCGATTTATCAATCATTATTCTCAAACATTATGCTTCTCTTCTTACGTAATTGTTTCTGTCGTGTTTGCACTTAATTTAATTGGCTGCTTGTAATAAGAAATAATATTCTCCCCGCACAAATATAAATAGTCGTAAGAAATTACTTGAATGTGATTTAAGTTTGAGTTTAACATTCGTAACGCTTCAAATTCTTCGTCTCCAAATTTATTAGTTCGTCCAACAATGATTTTTATTCTTGGCCTAAGCAATTTGAATTTGTGTTGCTTCTCAAGTATCAGTTTATAGGTATCCAAAATTTTCAAGTATTGCATACATTGTCCAAGCACTTTAGAAAGTTCTTTAGAAGGAAAGAAGCTCTGATGGCTGTCATCAAATGAAAATAGGTCAAACTTTGGTCGTTTTAATTCTATGAGGTCGATGAAACCATCAGTAGTTTCCATAATCATATCGCTTTCGGAATTTATTCCAATTTGTCGTGCAGGATGTTTTTGTATGTAGTCAATTCCTAAAGTCCAAATATTTTTCTCTATCCAGTTTTGAAATATCTTTTCTGGTTGTCCAGCAATATACTCAGCTAAATTTTCAAAGGTTCTTATGCTTTCAATGATGTTTGTCGTTTCTTCTAAATCAAGTAAATGTCGCAGATTGAACAATGCTTTTTGATGAGTGGTTTGCTTTATTGAAGCTTGAAGATTTTCAATTTCACTTTCTGTGAGTGCTTCAACTATCAGTTTAAGCTTTTCATTTTCTCCAGCTTTGTCAAGAATTTTTTTTACTAAAGAACTATCAACTGTCTTAATAAGAGAAAGAATTTCTGCAATGTCATTTGTTACCTCAATAAATTCTCCCGTATGAGTTGTTGAATTATCTCTTATTATTGATAGGCTGTTTAAATGATTAAATAATTCTAAACTCTGCTGGTAGTTCAATGTTTCTGAAAATACGTGGCTGTAGTCAGCAGTATTTATAGCGTAAATCGTTAGAGAAAAGTCAGTTGTGTTGGTAAAGTTATCATCACTTATACCAGTAAAGTTGATATATAGTTTTAAACTGCCTTTTGAAAATATTTCTTTCTGATATTGAACGCTCATTATGCTCTTGCTATAGCTCTTTTATACATAGGTGAATTTGGTTTGTATCCATCCGCTAATTCAAAAGTCCCTTGGTCTTCAATTATTTTTATACCAATAATATGTTTTATTTTATATTCCCTCCAAGCTGGTAAAGGTTTTGTCAAGTCAGAGCTGACACCACCTGTTTTCCATATGTGTATGTTCACATTGTCTGTAGATGCAATAAAAATAGCGTGAGGGTTTCCAAATCTAATTCCAACGGCCCTGTCAGCTGCATTATATTGAAAACTGATAGGCTTTCTTTGTTCAATTGCTGTCTTTAAAATCTCTATTGTATCCATGTGTTAATGTTGTTAAATGCTGTTTAAATTTTTCACTTTTCCGATTGTCTCTTGAAAGATGCACTGGTCCAAATGCATTAGCTTCAAAGCCCCGCTGGCATCTACAGTGCGGGTTTTAGATAGATTTATATTTATGTTTGGTCATCATGTTCGATAGTTCAACTTCCTTTCCTTATCAACAAGCTCCACTTTGCTTAGCTGACTGTTTATTTTGTTACGTCTTTTTTAATATTCAATAGTTTTTAACTCATTCATTTTTTGGTTATACTCGCCATTTAAATCATGAATTCTTTTTTCATCTTTTTCACTAAGTTCTTGCCCGTCCGAAAGTTTTTCAATTTTTCTCCTGTATAAGTTTTGTTCATTTTTAATTCTTTGAAGTTTGTTATTAATAGAATTTACTTTGTTGATAATTTCTTGCTGCTTTCGGATTTGATCAATCTTTTGTGCTAATTGTTCTTTATAGTCCATGGTGTCTTTAATTAATAATTAAACTTAAAATTTTTGATTGGATACTCTTATTGAATTCCTCATATAGAGTATTGTTTCTTACATTGTATTTATCATGGAAATCCCCCAGTACTTCATTCCCTGTCCAGAGCCATTTAACTCTAACTCCAGTTCCAAGCTCATCATTAAACACTAATTCATTGTCAATAATGATCCCAACCGCTTTAACCCTTAAATCTTGGCCAATTGGAGCAGATTTAATATATATTATATCTCCAACCTTCAAATATCTTAATATCTCATGTAAACTTGGCGCATCTGTTTTAGACCATCCAACACATGCCAATTCGTTATCTATAAAATCCCCAGATACATCCGTTGAGCCTTCGTAATATGCTCCAATACCATAGATTGCCATAATTTTTAATTTTTTAGTAATTATAAATGCACCATAACATCTCCCTAACCAAACCAAGTAATATTATTAAACATTTAACGCTAAATATCTGAAGTAAAAGATTTTCCAACACCTCTTTTCCCTAATCCCCCTCCCCTAGCACCCTCGCCAGCCCTTGCAGCAATATCAGTAAATGGCAGTCATATCTTTAGAATCCAGTAAGGTTAACTTCAAATAAGGGACTCTATCCCTTTTGCTTGTAGAGACGTTGCATGCAACGTCTCTACGACAATTGAACTGCTGCATCTACGCAGCTACACCATCAGCTGCACTTCGAATCCCCGCAGGAGGTACAGGTCACACAGCCTTCGCGGTACTCGAGGGTGTCGCGCTCGCCGCAGTGCGGGCATTTTTCTTTGGATAGCTTTGTGCCGTCGGGGATATATTTTTTCAGGGCGCGGACTACGCCGTTTTTCCAGGTATTGATCGATTCGGTCTCAAGTTGCAGGTTATCTACCAGGTGTACCACAAATGGTATGGGCATACCATGGCGCAAGATGCCGGAGATCAGCTTGGCGTAGTTCCAGAACTCGGTGTTGAACTGGCATGACAGGCCTTCCATAGTCACTTTGTAGCCATATTTATTCGTGTACTGGAAATCGTAGCGGGAGTGTACTTCATCCAGCTTGTTCTTGATGATCTGCCCGGTCTTGACCCATTCCGGGACGAAAAACCCTTCGGCTTCACCGGTGAATATTTCATAGGGCCTGTTATCCAGTATACCGATAACGGCTACCCATTTCTGTTTGTCATTCTGAAAGTGCAGCACCTCGGCCTCGAGCACTTTCGGCCTCTTGGGAGCCGAGGTTTCCCTGAACTGCAGTTCTGCTTTTTCCTGCTCTTTTTTCTTGTCATCCTTCAGGAGCACACCGGAACGGCACCCGTCGCGGTAAATCGTCATGCCCTTGCAGCCGCTCTCCCATGCAGCCATGTAAATCTGGCTGACCAGGTCTTCGGTCGTGTCTTTCGGAACATTAACCGTCACGCTGATGGAATGGTCCACCCACTTCTGGATGGCCCCCTGCATCTTCACTTTGCTGAGCCAGTCGATATCGTTGGATGTCGCCTGGTGATAAGGCGATTTTTCTATGAGGTGACCGAGTTCCTCGTCGGAATAATTTCTCAATGCATGTGTATCGTAGCCGTTGACATGCAGCCATTCTTCGAATTTTGGATGGAACACGTTGTATTCTTCCCAGGAATCACCCAGTTCGTCCACGAAATCGATCTTGACATCCAGATCGTTCGGGTTGACTTTCCTTCTTCTTTTGTAAGACACCATGAACACGGGCTCAATACCGGAGGTGGTGCGGGTGCAGATGCTGACGCTGCCTGTCGGGGCAATGGTCAGCATGGCGATATTGCGGCGGCCGTGAGTGGTCATATCTTCATACAACGCCGGATCGGCTTCACGGATACGGAGAATGAAGGGGTTGTTTTTCTCCCTTTCGGCGCTGTAGATGGGGAAAGAACCGCGGTCTTTCGCCAGGTTGACGGAAGAACGGCAGGTTTCCAGCGCGAGCAGCTTATGGATCTCGGTGGAGAAGCTGATCGCATCGTCTGAGCCGTAACGCAAACCCAGGGCGGCAAGCATGTCACCTTCGGCTGTTATGCCTATGCCGGTGCGCCTTCCCTGGATGCACTTTTCGCGGATATTCAGCCAGAGGTTCTTTTCGATCCGCTTGATATCTTCTTCTTCAGGATCGGCTTCAATTTTTGCAATGATCCGGTCGATCTTCTCCAGTTCCAGGTCGATGATGTCATCCATGACACGCAGGGCATGCCTGGCGTGCTCTTTAAAAAGGCTGCCGTTGAAAACGGCGTGCTGGGTAAAAGGCTCGTCTACATAGCTGTAAAGGTTAATAGCGAGCAGGCGGCAGCTATCGTATGGACACAGCGGGATTTCTCCGCAGGGGTTGGTGCTGACCGTGGTGAAACCAAAATCAGCGTAGCAATCGGGAACTGCTTCCCGTTTTACGGTATCCCAGAACAACACACCCGGCTCGGCTGATTTCCAGGCATTATGGATGATCTTGTTCCACAATTTCATCGCGTCAATCTCCTTGCGGAACATCGGATCCGGTGAATTAACCGGGAATTGCTGAACGTAAGGGATATTGTTCTTAACGGAATTCATGAATTCATCATCGATCTTTACCGATACATTCGCACCGGTAACTTTTCCCTGTTCCAGCTTGGCATCGATAAACAATTCGGCATCGGGATGTTTGATAGAAATAGACAGCATCAGGGCACCCCTCCTGCCGTCCTGGGCGACTTCACGGGTGGAATTGGAATACCGTTCCATAAACGGCACGATCCCGGTGGAAGTCAGGGCGCTGTTTTTGACCGGGCTCCCGGTCGGGCGTATGTGCGACAGGTCATGCCCGACACCGCCGCGGCGTTTCATGAGCTGTACCTGTTCCTGGTCAATTTTCATGATGCCGCCGTAGGAATCGGAGTTGCCTTTATTCCCGATGACAAAACAATTTGATAAAGATGATATCTGGAAATTATTTCCTATCCCGGCCATGGGGCCTCCCTGCGGGACGATATAACGGAAATCCTTCAGCAGGTGAAATACTTCCTCCTCACTGAGCGGATTCGGGTATTTGCTTTCTACACGGGCAATTTCAGCGGACAGCCTGTGGTGCATATCATCCGGTGTAAGCTCAAACAACTGGCCGTCGCTGTTTTTTAAAGCATATTTATTGATCCACACATTGGCAGCCAGTGTATCGCCCTTAAAATATGCTGTAGCCTCACGAAGCACATCCGCGTAAAGATGTGACTGCAAATCCGCATGAGGTTTTTGTTCACCGTTGATCCGTTCAGTTGGTTCCACCGCAACAAGGTTTTGTTTTTCTACTTCTTCCACAGGTGGTCGTTGCCGTTGTTCCAACATCTCCTGAAAATAATCGCCTTTTTTTTTATCGGCTTGATCCTGCGCTTCTTCCGTCTGCAAACTGTCGAAAAGGGTATTTTCCAATTCCTTCATCTCACCTGGTTTAAAATGAAAATTCTACTATAAACATTTATAATTCAACTAATTTACTATTCAGACTGGGGGGAAATTTCTCTTTGGCTAAAATACTATAAGAACAATGGTTTTGTACCATCAACTTTTCAACATCAGGAGGTTGAAAATTTATAAACTATTGACTTATTGCACTATACATCGTATAAGTTATATTTTTCAACAATTTCTAATAAATATTTGTACCCTGAAAGCAAATGCACCTTAAGATTTTTACCGTGCCAAACAGAAGATTATCAATGGGATAAAAAGCTCAAAACTTTTTATAAAATTTAGTTTTCAACAGGCAGTACTGTATAACAATTTAAAAATCGAGGCTTAAAGAAAGATAGAATTTAGGTTTCTGCACTTTGCGATCTTCCATACCCCAGGCAAGGTCAGCACGAAGGAAATAACCCAGGACGCGGGTGCGGGCGCCGAAGCCGAAACCGCCGACCAATGGCTCTTTTTGCTCCCTGACCTTGATCCAGAGCGACCCATCCTGGATATATCTTATATAAAAGGAATTATTCTCCGAATAAGGATCTTTACCGGCCCAGGCAAGACCGACGTCGCCAAAACCTACGATCTGGAAATTATTCAGAAAATCGGATTTGATCGGCCGGTTGAAGAAATAGCGGAAAACCGGGAACCTGAGTTCTGAATTGTAAACCACAAAACTGTTACCGTTCCGGGCATTCTGGTTAAAACCGCGCAGGTTGGTTGCCACAGCCTGGTAGGCGTAATTCATGGTATAATCGATCGGCGTGGCGCTCTCAAATTTCGGGGAAAGCCAGTTATCCACGCCGCCAAGATAATATATCAGCCTGTTTTTCCCGAAAGAGGTACTGGCAGCCAGCCTGTTGGCCCAGATAAAGGAACGGTGTATCCGTTGGTAATTCCTGACATCAAATCCTACAACAAACATGCTCTTGTTATTTTTTTCAAGGACTTGCGTGTACTCCCCGAATATTTTAAAGCGGGTGCCGGTCATCAGGTTCAGTCCGATGTCTTTGGTGTCATCGTATATGACCTCGCCCTTTACACCGCCCCAGTATTCATTCAGATCGGGTTCCCTGAGCGCCGGTTCGTTAGTAGATAACCATGTTGATTTCTGGTACCTGACATTTGCAGTCCCCCTGACAGCAAAGACCGGTGAAAACGGGTATTTCAGGATGTAATAAAGCTGATAGGACCTGAGCCGCTCAATGAAAGTGTAGAATCCGTAATAGTACTCATTTTCAGTGGCTTGGCGGACTATCATTATTTCTTTGTCAAGCCTTTTTTCCAAATCGGCATAGCTGAAAATGTATTCAATATTGCTTAAATTCAGCGGTATCCTGAATCCGCCAATGATCCGGTGATTTTCCAGCAGATCCGTAAGTCCGATCTGGAAAAACCCATTCAAACCAAGGTTATTGATTCCATTGTCACCTCCACCGCCAAAGGGCTGGTAGAAAAAGTTCAGCGCTGCGAAATCCAGCTGGGCCGCCATCTGGTTGATTGAATATTCCACCCGGTAGTTCAGCCTTTTGGGGATAATAAACGCATCCCTGAGCTCAAGTTTCCCGCCAGGTCTTTCTTTTCCGCCCGGTGAAATGGTATCCTGTTTGGTTGTTGCAACAACAGCCTGATTATCGAAAACATAGTTATTGATATCGATCTCTGCCGGCTTTTTCTGAACTGGTTCGGGAGGTTTTTCATCCTGCCGGAATACATTACGGAACCGTTTAGTGTATTCACCGTAAGATTCTTTTATCTCTTCAACCAGTTCCTTCTCCTTGACGATTTCGGCTTCTTTTATCAGGATACCCCGGAACATGGTTTGCTCCAGCGCCACCGGTTTCATCTGCTGCAGGGTATCAAATTCTTCAGACTGCATCAGGTATTTCCCATCAGAAAAAATGACTTGCGACAGCCATGAAGATCCCTGGTTTATATGAAAGTCAAGGATACTCCTGGAATAATTCGTGGCCGGATAGGTTTCGGAAAAATACCTGTAATGGATGGTTGTATCCACGTAGCTGATTGTGCTGTCGAAGCGGCCGAAATAGCGGTTATTGATCCCGTTTTCATCGCTCAGGAAAGCAAACCTTCCCTGGCCGGTCATAACCGGACGCAGCTCATTTCCCAGGGGGGTATTGGTCACGCGGCGCAAAACATTCTCCTGGTCTTCTCTCACCAGCAGGTATAAATCAGTCTTTTGCGGCACAGCCACCGGTGCATCTTCGATATCTTCCCATTGGAAATTTTCGTCCGGCCGGTTGGAAGCAAAGAGGATCGATCTTGTGCCATCAGCAAAAACCGGGTGGAGGTCATCATAAATATCATTGGTAAGCTGCTGGTGTGATCCGGCGGCGATATTGAAAATATACAGATCAGACTGCCCCTTCTGGACGGCAGAAAAGACCATGAATGTTCCATCGGGTGAGTAAGAAAAGTCTATTACCTTTTCAAAATTATAAAGGATGATATTCTCCAGGTGCTTCTCTTCCAGGTTATAAAAATAAAGATAGACTTCGCCTTTTTTTTCCAGGATGATTGCCAGCAGTCTCCCTGATGGGTGCCAGGCAAGCAACGGATAGGTATAATCGATCTTTTCCTCCAGTCTGAACCCACCCCTGAGGGCCTTAATTTTCTTTCCGGAAGCAAGGTCCTGGATTATAATTTTGTACCTTCCTTCGTCATTTTCTACGAAAGCAGCCATGCTCCTGCCGGGGCTGAATTTAAACTGGCTGTAAACCCGGTCTTTCTTTACTTTTTTGAGAAAGAGATTTTCCGGGACACTTCTCCCCTTTTCTTCAGCCTGGTAAATCTCCTTAAAATGTTCCAGGCAATCGGTAACAAGGGTTTTGTAAGATACTCCTATTACATACAAAAAACCATTGTCGATACTCCGGCTGATCTGGGTCATACTGACTATATCGGTCAAAGCCTGGGGGCCGAATTTATCAGCTATATATTTCCAGAGCATATGCCCGGCAAAGAGGGCATCCTCACCGGTCAGGTTGTTCAGCCTGTCATATCTTCCTGACAATATACCATCTTTAACCCGGTTGTCAATTTCCGTATTCCATTCTTCGGACAGGAAAGAGATCAACCCATTGCTGTACCATTCCGGAAGTGAAAACAAGGTTGTGTTTTTGACCTGGGAGCCTACACTGGTGCCATAAAATGCCTGGTTCAGCAAAACATTGGCTATTCCTGCCCTGATCTGCTTTTCAAAATTACGTTGTTCGCCGTTAAAATAAAGGAATACTTTGCTGCCAATAATATGGGTGATCCCACCCGTATTATAGCGGGCTTCATTCGCAAAACCGATGTTGCTCTGCTTCAGGTCGGTAAGATTATTATAAACGAGGAACTGGATTTTCTGTTCCAGGCCGGTTTCAAGTTTTTTCTCCAGGAGCGGGATTTGCTCAGTGGCATATTTCGCCGTAGTAACAGCCAATTCCCTGCCGTTCAGATAAAAATAGATATCGAAATCATCAAACTTATAATAGGTCCAGAGGAACTCCTTGTACTGGATACGGTTTTTCCCGAAACTCATCTGGCTTCCGTTATAAAACTGGGCAAAACCTGATGAAGAAAAAGACAGGACCATAACAAGCACCAGTGCTGTATAAAATAAAAATCTCTTGATTATTTTCAGGTTAGTTATCATCCTGGAGAATTTCCGCAATTGGGGCACTAAATTAAACTAAAAAAAGGCAGAATTGTTATCTTTACCACCGTTTAAATAGTCATTATGCTGCAGATCCATCGTTTCGCTTTCAATCCATTTCAGGTAAACACTTATGTTCTTTGGGATGAAACCAAAGAATGTGCCATCGTTGATGCCGGTTGCTACGGTCCGGAGGAACAGGCTGAAATCACCGGTTTCATTAAAGAAAAAGGATTAAAACCGGTAAGGTTGCTAAATACCCACTGCCATATCGACCATATTACCGGGATGGCCTTTATCAGCCGGGAATACGGGCTGGAACCCGAAGCCCATCCGGGCGGGTTGGAACTTATCAGGTATGCAGCAAAAACAGGTTTTATTTATGGCTTTGATAACTTAGAAACCATCGTTCCGCAACTCCTGTTGAAAGAAGGCGACACCATCAGGTTCGGCCATGCTGAATTGCAGGTAGTCGAAACGCCAGGCCATGCTGACGGCAGTGTTTGTTTCATCAGTCATGCTGATAAATTCGTGATCACAGGTGATGTCCTGTTTTACCAGAGCATCGGCAGGACCGACCTTCCAACCGGCGACTACGACCTCCTGATCAAAAGCATAAGGGAAAAACTTCTGATCCTCCCGCGCGATTATAAGGTCTACCCGGGGCACGGCTCCGACACAACGATAGGTTTTGAGAGCTATAGCAACCCGTTTCTCACGGAATAAACCACCTCCTCCTCATCGATCCACTCCATACACCTGAAATGTCCCTTCGGGCAGCGGTCATAGCCAAGTTTGCTGCAAGGACGGCATTTTAGCCCGTTAACTTCGATAATGGCAGATTTTTTTTCATCTCCGGGCATATAAGGGTACATGCCAAATTTCGGCACAGTATTTCCCCATATAGAAATAATCTTCTTCCGGAAAGAGGCGGCAATATGCATCAGGCCGGTATCATGGGAGATTACCACCTGTGCCTGCCTGACCAGTGAAGCAGACTGGTTCAGGTTCAGGCTGCCACACATGGAACGGACCAAAGACCCGCAAGCGGCCGTGATAATTTCTGCCTTTCCGGCATCCTCCGGTCCGCCAAGCAAAATAACCGGCCGGTTCAGCTTATTGCAGATCGAAATAATCTTATGATCAGGCAGGCGCTTGGTAGTGTGCTTAGCGCCAATGACAAATGCGGTAAAACCCTCCCGGAAGCCTGCCGGCAGGGAAGCCAGGTCAACTTCATCTTTCGGGGGAATGTAATAATCCAGTCCTTTTCCGTCATTGACCGCTCCCAATGCTGATGTGGCTTTAAAATACCGGTCAACCAGGTGAACATCAGGCATGGTATTGATTTTAAACCTGGTGAGCAGCCATTTCCGGACATTGATCTTCGGAAAACCTTCAGACGGAACTTTTAAAACCATCCTGATATATTTTGACCGGATACTCTGGTGTAAATCGACAATGAAGTCAAAATTTTCATTTTTCAGCTTCTTTGCAAATCCTTTCAGGTCATCTTCCTGGAGATGGATTTTGTCAATATACGGATTAGCCTGCACTAAAGGGAAAAAGGCTTTCTTGACGGCAAAATGAATTTCAGAACCTGGGATCTGTTGCTTAAGACACCTGATTACCGGTGTAGTCAGTATAATATCGCCGATAGAGCTGAACCTGATGATGAGGATCTTTTTCAAGGCCGATTTTTTACAAAAATAAGACTTCGGCTTTAAATTCCTCTAATTTTGTCGCATGATCCTGACAGACTCACATGCACATTTGTATTTAGAGCAATTTGACCCTGACCGGCATGAGGTTATCCGGCAGGCCATCAAACACGATATCAGGTACATGATCCTTCCAAATATCGATAAAGACAGTATCCTACCCATGATGGAACTGGTCAGGGATTTTCCGCAGAATTGTTTTCCGATGATGGGGCTTCATCCCACTTCGGTGGGAAAGGATTATTCCGGTCACCTGGAATCAGTCATTGAATGGCTTAAGAAGGAGAAGTTTTATGCCATTGGGGAAATGGGAATTGATCTTTATTGGGACAAGACTTTTTTCACGGAGCAACGGGAGGCTTTCCGTATCCAGATCAGGCTGGCCCTGGAATATGACCTGCCGGTTGTCATTCATTCGAGGAATTCATTTGATGAAATATTCCTTTTGCTGGATGAATTTAATGAGCCAGGGTTAAGGGGAGTTTTTCATTGTTTTACCGGAACCCGGGAACAGGCCGGACATATCATCAAGATGGGCTTCATGCTGGGCATCGGCGGGGTGCTGACTTACAAAAACTCTGGTTTGGCAGAAGTCGTGGAAAAGATCCCTTTAGCGCACCTGCTCCTGGAAACCGATGCACCTTTCCTGGCTCCGGCTCCGCACCGGGGCAAAAGAAACGAAAGCGCTTTTCTTGTTGAAATAGCAAAAAAACTGGCTGAAATAAAAGGAATGAAGGTCGAAGAAGTCGCCGAAATTACCACACAGAATGCTATTGAGCTGTTTAAGTTAAATGGTGACTGGGTGACTGGGTGACGGGGTGACGGGGTGACGGGGTTAATTTTTGATTTCTAATTTCTAATTTCTTATTATGCTTTCTAAAGTTTCAATTCTAATAATTTATACAGGCGGGACCATTGGTATGGTCAGGGACAAGGAGACGGGCAGTCTTCATCCGGTTAATGGTTCAGAGTTGTATGAACATATCCCTATCCTGGGCAAGCTGGATTACCAGATTGAGTTTTATTCCTTTGATCCGCTGCTTGATTCATCCAATATGAACCCTCAGCATTGGGTGGAGTTGGTTTCAGTGATCGAAAAGAATTATGAAAAATTCGATGGATTCGTCGTTTTACATGGTTCCGATACGATGGCTTACACGGCTTCTGCTTTGAGTTTCATGCTGGAGAACCTGAACAAGCCTGTAATTCTGACCGGCTCACAGCTACCTCTTGGAATGATCCGAAGTGATGGACGGGAAAACCTTGTCGCCGCCATTGAAATCGCTGCTGCCCGGCAGGATGACACCCCTATCGTGCCTGAAGTGGCTGTTTATTTTGAGAATAAGCTGCTCAGGGGCAACAGGACAATTAAATACAACGCCGAAAATTTCGGGGCTTTCCGGTCGGGTAACTATCCGCCCCTGGCTGAGGTTGGTATAAACATCAAGTACAACCATAATGCTATTCTCAGACCCAACTTCAAGTCATTAAAAGC
Source organism: Bacteroidales bacterium (assembly GCA_023229505.1). NCBI lineage: Bacteria > Pseudomonadati > Bacteroidota > Bacteroidia > Bacteroidales > Bacteroidales bacterium. The sequence continues at coordinate 12,842 of JALNZD010000002.1, forward strand.
TCACACCACGCTTGACAATAACATCACGATTCTCAAGCTATTTCCCGGAATTTCTGCAGGCTCCGTTGCGGCGCAATTGGCGGTTAAAGGGTTAAAAGCCGTAATTCTCGAAACCTACGGATCAGGCAACGCAATGACGGATGCATGGTTTCTTGAGCAGATCAGGCAGGCCATTAGCAGGGGAATCATTGTTCTCAATGTGACCCAATGCAAGGCCGGGTCTGTCGAAATGGGAAAATACCATACCAGCGAAGAACTTGGCAGGATTGGGGTAATCTCTGGATCAGATATCACTACAGAATCCGCAGTGGCAAAACTGATGTACTTATTTGGCACCGGGCTCAGTAAAAAAGAAATAGAAAGTTTGCTCCGGGTTTCCCTAAGAGGGGAAATAACAGTCAGTTAAGGGGCCTGGAAGAAAAATCTTTAAAAATTAAACCATAAGTTTAGATTAGATTGTTTATAAATTTCAAATCTAAAATTTATTTAAAAATTTTATTATTACTTTAGCGGTCGATTTTGGAGAGATGAACCGTTATAATGATGGGAGAGATGGCCGAGCGGTCGAAGGCGCACGCCTGGAAAGTGTGTAACCGTCACAAGCGGTTCATGGGTTCGAATCCCATTCTCTCCGCAAATTTTAATTTTAAACCAAAATAACAAATTAATAATCAATCCGTTAAACTATGAAACGTCTAGTCGCATTTTTGACACTTACAGCCCTGCTAACCTTCGGGGTTTGCAATCACATGGTCGCACAGACTCAAGGCACAGGAAGCCAAACTGTTACACAGGCACAAACTTCATCGGCTGCATCAGGGCCAACTGAATCCAGGGGTTTCCACCAGGTGGTGAAAAGTTATTTTATCCAGGGTGGCGCTGGTTTTATGGCTTCAATCCTGCTCTGTCTTATCTTTGGCCTTGCTATTTCCATTGAAAGAACATTGTACCTTAGTCTTTCCGGGACGAACACCAAGAAGCTGTTGAACAAAATCGAAACGGCACTGGAATCCAAGGGAATTGAAGAAGCCAAAGAGGTTTGCAAAACTACGCGTGGCCCGGTTGCAAGTATCTTCTTCCAGGGCCTGTCGCGTGACGATGAAGGCCTGGATATAGTTGAAAAAACTGTCATTGCTTATGGCAGTGTACTTATGGGTAGGTTGGAAAGCGGGCTCTCCTGGATTGCACTTTTCATCGCTACCGCGCCTATGCTCGGATTCCTCGGGACAGTTATCGGGATGGTTTTAGCGTTCGACGCTATTGAAGCCGCCGGGGATATCAGCCCGACCATTGTTGCAGGTGGTATCAAGATCGCTCTTTTGACCACCGTATTCGGTCTGATCGTCGCCATCATCCTGCAATTCTTCTATAATTATCTGGTTTCCAAGATTGACAGCCTCGTCAATGATATGGAAGACAGTTCGATTTCTTTCATTGACATTCTGGCAAAGCACAAGAAATAAATCACTACCATGACTGAAAAGAAATTAAAATACGTTCAGTGGCTGCTTTATGGAATTATGGCAATTTCAGCAATACTCACGCTGCTGTTTTATTTAAATCCAGGCCAACCTGACTTGATGCTTTATTGGGGATATGTCCTCGTCATTTTTTCAATTGTGGTCACCTTAACTATATCCTTCACTAACATTATCAAAAACCCGAAAGGATCTATGAAAGTGGTGGTAATAGTGGCAATTATGCTTATTTTGGGATTCATTTCCTATGCAATTTCGGATAACACATTATCCACTGATCAGCTCGAGAAATATAGCTTAACTCCTAATGGCGTAAGAATGGTAGGAGCTGGTTTGATTATGACTTATTTCATAATGATTGGAGCTATTGGTGTTTTCATTTATACATCGGTAATCAAATTCTTTAAATAATATCCCTGGTTATGAGAAATAACAGAGAAGTACCGGAGATCAATGCAGCCTCTATGGCCGATATCGCTTTCCTTCTCCTGATTTTCTTCCTGGTTACGGTAACCATGGATGTGGACACGGGTATTACCAGGAAACTGCCACCCCCGGTTGAAGATAATTCAAGCGTTGACTTTAACAAGAGAAATATCTTTGAAGTACTCGTAAATAGCCAGAACATGCTCCTTGTTGATGGAAAAGAAGGTAACCTGGCTACGTTGAAAGACGAGACCAAGAACTTCTTCCTGAATCCTAACAATGACCCGAATTTACCGGAGAAAAAGCTTGAACAGATCGCTCTTATCGGTAATGTTTATGTTTCAAAAGGAGTTATTTCATTAAAGAATGACCGAGGGACTTCATATGAAACTTACATCAAAGTTCAGAATGAGCTGACCAAAGCTTTCCAGGAAATGCGCGATGAGCTATCTATGGAAAAATTTGGTGCGCGATTTGATAAACTCGTTGACCCCCAAAAACAGGAAGCCATCCAGGCAGTCATTCCAATTGCTATTTCAGAAGCTGAACCTGAAGATGTCGGTAAAACTAAATAAGGATATACGTTATGGGACGATTTAGACAGAAAAAATCTGGCGGGATACCAAAGATCAGCACCGCATCATTACCGGACATTATGTTCATTTTGCTTTGCTTCTTTATGGTATCTACCACAATGCGCGAGACAAACCTCATTGTGAAAATCCGTCTTCCGGCAGCTACTGAAGTGCAGAAACTTGAAAGAAAAAATCTTGTCAGTTTCATTTATGTCGGACAACCGATAAAAGGCACTTATGGCACTGAATCCAGGATACAACTCAATGACCAGTTCGCTACCGTTCAGGATATTCAGGGTTTTGTAGCCGTTGAACGTGAAGCCCGTAATGAAGCTGATCGCAGGTTAATGACGACATCTATTAAAGCTGACCGTGATACCCGTATGGGAATTATTTCCGATATCAAACAGGAACTGAGAAAAGCAGGTGCCTTTAAAATCAACTACTCATCCAGAAAAGCTGCTAAAATTCGCTAAAACCCCCCAAATCGTTCAGAATATTTACGGCCCTGGTCCCGCTACGCGGGATCAGGGTCTTTTTTTTGCGAACTTTTTGAAATATCCTTTCTCATGAAGGTAAATTACGCTCATCGTAAAAATCGTAAGCAGAAAACTTCCGATAATTACCAGGTTGTTTTGTGATGTGCCGAAAGTTTCCAGGTTTGTAGTGATAACCCCCCGCTGGTCAAGAAATGACACGATCACTGCCATTGCGTTATTCAGGAAATGAACTACGATTGGCACCCATAGTGAGCCTGACCAGACAAACAGGTAACCCAGAATAATTCCCAGCACCAGTCGGCCGAAAAATCCATAAAACTGTAAATGCAGCGTGCTGAACAGCAAAGCGGGAATTATGACGGCCAGATGCACGTTTCCGGTCCATTCCCGGAATAACTTCACAAGGATCCCCCGGAAGATCAGCTCCTCTCCTATAGCAGCGAGAACGGCGATCATCAGCAGGTTGACCATAAAACCGCCCCATGTTTTTGTAACAAAGAACGCATCGGTCAGTTTTTGGGCATTATCCTCCGAATTTCGCATCCAGGTTTCAATGCCGGCTAAATAAGACGGCAAATGCATTTCATTGTTGATTTGAACCAGCCAGTTGATAAAAGGCATGGAAACCCATAGGAGTATAAATCCAAAAATGATGCTTAACCGCCTGATTCTATTATCCAAATTCAGATATCTGGAATAATAATCATCCGTGAGAATAACGAAAATGATAGCCGGCGCAATGAATACACCGACCTGGTTTACGATCTGGAAATATTTAAGCGCGAAAACGGTTTGCGGATCTGAATAATCGGAAACTGCTGCGATGCCTTCAAACAGACTCCGGCCGAAGAATGGAATGGAAATAGCTACGCCCAGTGCTAATACTACCAGGAAAGTGATGATCATGACCATGATAAGGGCCAGTATCTTTAAATAAGGCGGAAGATTGCGAAAAGGGGGTTCCCTGAACATAAATTTCTGAAATGCCCTGCAAAATTACTAATTTTGTACCTTGAATTACTTTAGAACAATTTGGTAAAAATAGGTCCCATAGAAGCCGGTGAATTCCCGATCTTGCTGGCGCCCATGGAAGATGTCAGCGATCCTCCATTTCGCTACGTCTGCAAGATGCTCGGCGCCGATATCACTTACACCGAATTCATTTCGTCAGAAGGGCTTATCCGCGAGGCTGCCAGGAGCGTGAAAAAACTGGAATTCACGGATTTCGAAAGGCCCATCGGGATCCAGATCTTCGGGCATGACATCGATTCGATGGTGCAGGCGGCCAGATTCGCTGAAGAAGCCGGCCCCGATATCATCGACATTAATTATGGTTGTCCTGTTAAAAAGGTGGCAGAGAAAGGCGCCGGTTCCGGCATCCTGAACGATATACCTAAAATGGTAAAAATGACTGAGGCCGTGGTGAAAGCCGTGAGCAGGCCCGTTACCGTGAAAACGCGCCTCGGTTATGACAACCATAGAAAAGATATAGTAGAGATAGCCGAACGCTTGCAGGATGTGGGTATCCAGGCGATCACCATCCACGCACGGACCAGGGTGACCCGATCGAGTGAACCGGCCGACTGGACCTTGATCGGAGATGTAAAGAAGAATCCGGCTATGCATATTCCCGTATTTGGTAATGGCGATGTGTTTACACCTGAAGCTGCAAAGCATTTTAAAGAAACCTATCATGTCGATGGGATTATGATTGCCAGGGGAAGTTATGGTAACCCCTGGATCTTCAGGGAAATCAAGCATTACCTGGCCTCAGGGGAAAAGCTTGCTCCTCCGGATATCCGGGAACGGGTTAAAATTTGCCGGATCCACCTGGAAAAATCAGTCGACTGGAAAGGTGAGCGGGTTGCCCTTAACGAAATAAGAAAGCACTATTCGGATTATTTCAAAGGATACCCGGATTTCAAACATTTCAGGGTATCTTTGATGGAAGCATGTTCCCTTGATGAAGTGAACCAAATATTGATAGAAATAAAGGAAGTTTATACTAATTAAAAGAATAGCCCTGCCTGAAAATGCAACAGGCATTTAAAGTAAACTTTAGTTAAAGATGAACAAAAACATTTTAATTACCGGTACCGGAAGTTATATTCCAACCGAAATAGTCACCAATGAAGATTTTTCCGGTATTGAGTTTTTTGATACCGACGGAAAAGCTTTCGAAACCGTTCATGAAGAAATTGCAGAAAAATTCCAGGCTATAACTGGTATTGCTGAACGGCGTTATGTCACCGATGAGCTGGTTTCCTCTGATATTGGAACTAAAGCAGCATTTCGTGCCATAACGGATGCCGGGATCAATAAAGAAGAGCTTGACCAGTTGATTGTAGCTCACAATTTCGGGGATGTCAGGAAACATAGCATCCAGACAGATACCGTGCCCAGCCTGGCTGCACGGATAAAGCACAACCTGGGGATAGAAAACCCTTATTGCGTTGCCTATGATATCCTCTTCGGCTGCCCGGGATGGATACAGGGCATCATACAGGCAGAAGCTTTTATGCGGACCGGCATGGCGAAAAAATGTCTTGTTATAGGCTCGGAAACTTTATCAAGGGTTGTTGACTTGCACGACCGGGATTCGATGATCTATGCCGATGGGGCCGGGGCTTGTGTCCTTGAATTTGTCGAAGGTGAGAAAAAAGAAGGGATTTTATCTTCTGTTGCAGCTTCTTACAGCAAGGATGAAGCTTATTATCTTTACCTTGGCCCAAGTAATAATGAAGACACGGACCCGAAAGTCCGGTATCTGAAGATGTATGGTAAGAAGATCTATGAATTTGCTTTAACCTATGTGCCCCAGGCTATGAAAACCTGCCTGGAAAGAACTGGTGCCGATATTCATGAAGTTAAAAAGATCTTCATCCATCAGGCCAATGAAAAGATGGACTTTGAGATCATCAAGAGGTTTTACCGTATGTTTAAGATCAAAGAGGTGCCGGCAGATATCACACCCATGAGCATCCATAAACTGGGCAATAGCTCCGTGGCAACAATTCCCACGCTATATGACCAGGTGCGAAAAGGACAAGGCGAAGAACGTTACCACCTCCTCCGGAAAGGAGATCTGATCCTGTTTGCTTCCGTTGGCGCAGGCATGAATATCAATGCCATAGCATACCGCTACTAAAGTAGTCTTAAGGTTTAAGGTTAAGGTTTAAGTTGGGGAAAGAATGAAAAAAATAAATATTCCTTTGATCAAAAAAGAAGACGAGGCATTTAGCGGGGATCAATTGAAAATAGCCCGCTTTGCCAAAGCCATGGGGCACCCGGTGCGGATCTATGTCCTGGAACTCCTTTCCAGGCAATCCTGCTGCTATAGCGGGGACCTGTCGGAAATCCTGCCGATAGCCAAATCGACCTTATCCCAGCATTTGAAGGAACTGAAGGATGCCGGCCTGATCCAGGGTGAGATCGAAGCACCAAAGGTTAAATACTGCCTTCATCGTGGAAATTGGAAAATTGCTCAGGAATTATTTAAAGATTTCTGGCAGATATAATATTTTTTCTTATTATTGTTCGTACTTTTACGAATGGACAGTGAAACGGTGAAACGGTGAAACAATAACCACTACCCAATAACGAATAACCAATAAACAATAAAATGGAAATAAAAGTATTAGGAATAGGATGCACGAAGTGCAAAGCATTGGAAAAAAGCGTCCGGGAGGCTATATCGGAAATGAATATCCAGGCCAATATTACCAAGGTTGAGGATATCGTCGACATCATGAATTATGGCATCATGAGAACCCCCGGCCTGGTGATCAATGAAAAAGTCGTCAGTTCAGGCCATATCCTGTCCGTTTCGCAAGTGAAAGAAATCATTACAAAGAACCAATGACCAGTCGGCAGTTAGACAATTGGACAGTTGACAACTTTATGACTATTTAATGACCACTTTATGACCAATAGTATGAAAAAAATTATTTTTATTCTTGTAATCTTAATGGCCGGTACCGGGGCCAACAGTTATGCCCAAACCGGGGACCAGAATGCCAACTTTAAGGTTTCGGCAGATCAGGTCATCGAGGTTTATTATTTCCATATGAGCCGTCGTTGTTCTACCTGCCTTGCTGTAGAGGCTGAATCAGAAGCGGCTTTAAAAAAGCTCTATCCCAAACAGATGGAATCGGGACAGATCACTTTTCAATCCTTAAACCTTGAAGAAGAAATCAATGAGCCTCTCGCCAAAAGGCTCCAGGTATCGGGGCAAACTTTGCTGATAGTAAAAGGGGATAAGAAAATTGACCTGACCGGTGATGGTTTCACTTATGCCCGCACCAACCCGGAGAAATTGCAGGAAAAATTTAAGACTTCCATCGACCCGCTGTTGTAATGGAAGAACTTCTTACCGGATGGCTTGACAGCACGCAGGTGCCAATCTTATCGGCTATAATCCTGGGGCTGTTGACTGCCATCAGCCCCTGTCCGCTTGCTACGAATATCACTGCCATCGGTTATATCGGCAAAGACATCGGGAACCGGAACAGGATTTTCATCAACGGACTGGTATATACGGCAGGGCGGGCGATTTCTTATTTCGGCATAGCCCTTATACTTTTCTTTGGGGCCAGCCAGTTTAAAATCTCAGGCTTTTTCCAGTTTTATGGAGAGAAAATCATCGGCCCGGTGCTGGTATTGATCGGGATATTCATGCTTGGCATTATCAAACTGAATTTTGGTTTCCTGAACAAACTGACCGACCGCTATGAAAACCGGGGTGTCCGCGGTTACTGGGACGTTCTGCTGCTAGGCATGCTGTTTGCCCTGGCATTTTGTCCTTACAGCGGCGTGTTGTATTTCGGCATGCTGATCCCCATGACCCTCAGCAGCCCGTCCGGACTGCTGCTGCCTGTTGTTTTCGCCATCGCTACCGGTATCCCGGTGATCCTGTTCGCCTGGCTTCTGGCCTACAGCGTATCGGGCGTGGGAACCATGTACAAACGCATCAAGGTCTTCGAGGTCTGGTTCCGCAGGGTAATTGCCGTGGTATTCATCGGGGTGGGCATTTATTACATCATCATCGTATATTTTTAATTTTTTTGCCTTAATAGTTCGTAATTTTACGAACAATAGATCATTAAATTATGGAATGGAAGAAAGAAATTAAAATACTGTTTTGGATCATCGTCATTTTTGGACTAGCGTTTTTTCTGCCGATTGAAAGTGTAAGGTTTAATACCGCGGTTGATGCCACATTCGACCTTGTGAAATGGTATGCCCGGGAACATTTTATCCTTTGCTTATTACCTGCATTATTTATTGCAGGCGTTATCTCGGTTTTTGTCAGTCAGGGTTCGGTATTACGTTATTTCGGCGCCAATGCGAAAAAGTGGCTGGCTTATACTGTAGCCGCATTATCGGGCACCATACTCGCCGTTTGCAGTTGTACCATATTGCCCTTGTTTTCAAGCATTCATAAAAGAGGTGCAGGTTTAGGGCCAGCTATTGCTTTTCTTTATTCCGGCCCTGCCATCAATATTCTGGCTATTATTTTAACTGCAAGGATTTTAGGGTTCGAAATGGGCTTAGCCCGGACAATTGGAGCTGTTTCTTTCAGCGTGATCATTGGCGTCATCATGTCATTAATTTATCATAAAGAAGAAAATGTAAAGCGGGAAAACCAGTTGAATATTCCGCTGGAACCCGAAAAGCGTCCAATGTGGCAAACCTCATTTCACTTTTTTACCCTGGTTTTGATTCTGGTCTTTGCAAATTGGGGAAGCCCGGCAAACGATGATACGACAAGTGTTTGGTATTACATTTGGGCTTATAAGTGGTATATTACCGGCTTTTTCAGTTTATTATTAGGTTATTCACTAATTGCTATTTTAAAGATCAAATGGCAATGGGTCTTAGTTGCTGCAGTCGCAACAATCGTCTCAGCCTTACTTGCTTCCAATTTGATCGGGAACCCAAAACTAAGTCCGCTTATCCCAATGGTTGTGGGTATCATATCTTTGAGCATCATAACTATTTTAGACAAACGAGATGATGAAAATAAGGAGTGGACGATGTCAACCTGGGATTTTGCCAAACAAATTTTGCCTTTACTGGCGATAGGCATAGTTGTCGCAGGATTCCTGCTGGGATCGACCCATGACGGAAAAACGATCGCCGGTGTGATTCCCAATGAATGGATACAATGGATGGTAGGTGGTAATTCGATTTTCTCAAACCTGTTTGCATCAATCGTAGGGGCATTTATGTATTTTGCCACATTAACTGAAGTCCCTATAGTACAAGGATTGATAGGTTCAGGTATGGGTAAAGGCCCGGCGCTGGCACTTTTGCTTTCAGGACCATCAATGTCTTTACCCAGTATGCTGGTAATACGCGGTGTAATTGGAACTCAAAAGACGATAGTTTATGTGATCCTGGTTGTAATTATGTCGACCATAACCGGATTGATTTATGGAGCGATCTGAAGAATCGAAAAGAGTAAATTGTTGAATGAAGTATACAGTTGAAATCATCATATTATGCCCATTCAAACAGAAAAATACGGTTTCGTGATCAATGGCCTGAGACACATTTCTGGCAGGGAATGTATGGAGATCTGCCGGGAAGAAGGGATCCTGCTTGACGTCCGACCGGAATACGAGCTGACAAGCCTGTTTGATCTCGAACGGGTGCTTTATTTTCCTTATGAAGAGATTAAAGAGTGTTATGGCGAACTCCCTGAGGAAGTTATCCTGGTAATCGCTGATGCCGTGGGACTGCGAAGCAAGGAAACCGCGATTTTTTTACAGGAAAAGGGATTCAGGAATATCCTTCACTTGTCTGGCGGAATAGTCGATTGGGAAAGGGATGGATTACCCGTTACACTTGATAAGACAAATCGTTTAAGCGGGTCATGTGTTTGTCAGTTGAAAAGGAGAGAAAGAATTAAATAGCGATGCATTAAATCCCTGTTTAGAATGAAAATAAATATGACGTATTTTTACGTTATTTAATAATACGACGTATATTTGCGTCGTTAGAAATTAAATAAAATGATATGAGCAAAATACAAGGAATTTCCTTTTTTGACAGATACCTCTCATTGTGGGTTGCTATTTGTATCATAGCCGGAATTGCATTGGGACAGCTTCTCCCTGTCATCCCGGAAACATTAAACAAGTTCGAATATACGAACGTATCTATCCCTATAGCTATTCTAATTTGGGTCATGATTTTCCCTATGATGCTTAAGATTGACTTTGCAAGCATAGTCGACGCAGTTAAAATGCCCAAAGGACTTACAGTCACAGTGGTGGTGAATTGGTTAATCAAACCGTTCACCATGTTCGGAATCGCATGGTTATTTTTCTACGTCATTTTCAAAATGTTTATCCCTTCCGAATTGGCGAAAGAATACCTCGCCGGAGCAGTGCTTTTGGGTGCAGCACCCTGCACTGCTATGGTGTTTGTCTGGAGCCACCTTACTAAGGGCAATCCGGCCTATACATTGGTGCAGGTTGCGATTAACGATTTGATAATTCTTGTGGCCTTTATCCCGATTGTTACCTTTCTTTTAGGGGTTAGCGGAATTGCTATCCCCTGGAAAACGCTTATCCTTTCTGTCGTTCTTTTCGTCGTTATTCCTTTAGTGTTTGCCATGCTTACCCGGAGGATTCTTGTCAAACGTAAAGGATTGGAATATTTTGAGAATGTATTTTTGAAGAAATTCACCAGCACTACTATTACCGGCTTATTACTGACCCTCATCATTATTTTTTCATTCCAGGGCGAAAAAATTCTTAAAAGTCCTTTCAACATCGTATTAATTGCCGTTCCGCTTATCATTCAAACGTTTTTAATTTTTTATATCGCTTACACCTGGGCTAAAAAATGGAAACTGCCGCATAACATTGCTGCACCTGCAGCCATGATAGGGGCCAGCAACTTCTTTGAATTGTCTGTAGCTGTGGCTATTGTTCTTTTTGGGCTTAACTCGGGAGCTACCCTTGTAACTGTAGTAGGTGTTCTGGTTGAAGTGCCTGTAATGCTCACATTGGTTAAAATTGCAAATAATACCAGGAATCATTTTGTTTACAATTAACAGGAATGAAACAGTTGGAAAATAATCAATCTGGATACCAAAATTCTTTGATCAATTTGCCAAAGACTGAAAGGAATATAATACCCTGTTTAGAATGAAAACAAATATGACGTATTTTTACGTAACACTAAAAACCATGACGTATATTTGTGTCATGATTTTTAAGAAAGAGCATGAAAATTGAAATATTTAAAATTCATTCAAACTGAGATCATTAAAACATAATATTCTATGAATATTTACAAAATCGTTTGGTTGGAGTTGCTCAACCGCAAATCACAGCTCATTAGTGGTGTTTTAGCCATTACCCTTGGTATTGCTGTCATTGTTGCCATACAAAGTGTGTCAAAGGTTTCGAAAGAAAATGTGGCAAAAAAACTCGACAACCTGGGTGCAAACATACTGGTATTGCCTCAAGGAGGCAGCATCGATGATTATTATACATCAGATATAGATGCACCGACTATCCCGATGGAATACGTGGAAAGGATTCTGACATCTACCATTCAGGGTGTGGATAACTTGTCGCCTAAGTTGACCCGCCGGGTAAAAATTGGAGAAAATAGTATCGTATTGACGGGAATTTTACCTAAAAGTGAAATTGCATCGAAACCACTCTGGCAGGGTGTTGGGCTGGCAGGCGATGAAATTATTGCAGCCTGTGCACCTTCAGCTAATCAATCCCTCGGATATAAAGATGAAAAATTACAGCGAAAAGGAGTTGACACTTTGCAACAGTCTGATTGCCTGGTAGGATCTCAGGTAGCCACTAAATTAAACCTTTCAGAAAATTCGAAATTGACTATTTCCGGAAGAGAATTTAATGTGGCAAAAATTCTGCCTGAAACGGGCACTGTTGACGACGACCGTGTATTTGCTCACTTGACGGTCGTTCAGGACTTATTAGGTATCCCTGACCAGATCAGTGCCATCGAAATCATGGGATGCTGTAATGCTATTTCGGACGGGCTACTTGGAAAGCTTCGCAACATTCTTCCGGATACGAGAATTACCACCATCAGCCAGATTGTTTCCACGCAAATTGAGACCAATCAATTGATGAACAAAGTGTCCCTGGTTTTCCTCATCATTATTTTTTTTGTGGGCAGCGTTTCAATGGGTAACTTTATGTGGGCCAATGTGAATGAACGGAAAAAAGAAATCGGAATCCTGCGCATGATAGGAGCTTCAAAAAGTACTGTATATCAGTTATTTTTATTGAAGGCCATATTCTTAGGCATTAGCGGTGGTCTTACCGGCTATATTCTTGGCACATTAGCCGGTGTTATTTTAGGGCCATACCTGGCAGGAATATTAGTCCAGCCGGTATATATGTATTTATTATGGTCGATGATTTTATCGGTAATGATTTCGTTGGCAGGGACCATAATTCCTTCTTACATGGCAGCAAAAATTGATCCACATACTAACTTACAGGAGGCCTGACAAATGATTATTAAAGTTGAAAACCTCACTAAACAATATAAACACAACGATGGTCTGGTCTATGCGTTGAACGATATAACCTTTGCTGTGGAGAAGGGCAGTTTTGTAACCATAACAGGTCCTTCCGGTTCGGGAAAAAGTACGTTATTGCTGTCGTTGTTCGGTTTGATCAAACCTACATCGGGAAAGATATTCTTTAACGGTCAGCAAATCAGCGATGCTTCAGACAGTGAATTGGCCGCCATACGCCAAAAACATGTCGGCTTCATCATGCAAAATTTTGCGCTTATCCCTTATTTAACAACCATTCAAAACGTAATGGTTCCCTTAGCTTTGGAAAAAATTGAAAAGAAAGAGCAGGAGAAGAGGGCAACTGAAGTGTTGAAGTTTGTAGGATTGGAAGATCGTATAACCCACTTACCAAGGGAATTATCAACTGGTCAACAACAACGGGTGGCTATTGCCAGGGCCTTGGTTCATCACCCATCAATAATATTAGCCGACGAACCGACAGGGAATCTGGATCCTGCTTTGTCTTTGGAAATTCTTGGTTATCTGAAAAAAATTAATCAGGCACAAGGCATAACCGTTATATTGGTAACTCACAGCCCGATTGCCGCCGCCTATGGTAACGTTAAAATTCATTTGCAGGATGGCCAATTATCAGAGCACAAAGTAAAGGAAACTGTACTTGTTGCCTGATCCGTGGATTCAGAAAATATGTTTACTATTTATAATTCCTATAAATTAGAAACAGCAGGTTTTTTTTAAGAGTTTTTTCTAAATATGACGTATATTTGCGTTATACAGACTTATTATGAGCTCGCCGAAAACCCATTTATTCGAACCCAGGCTTACAGCAATGGCTGAAATGTTTAATGCATTGTCACATCCGGCAAGGCTTCAGATATTAGAGTACCTGGCTGAAACCAAGACTTGCATCTCTGGTGACATTTCAGAAGAGATACCGCTGAGTAGAAGTACTGTCAATCAACATCTTGATGAACTGAAAAAAGTCGGCTTAATTCAAGGCCACACTTCCGGAGTTAAAGTGAATTATTGTCTGAATCCGGAAGGGATAAATAAATTAAAAGCGTTTATCACGGATTTTCTGAATGAAGTGAATTATTGTTACAAAACGAATTGTTAAATATTATAAAACTTTAAATTATTGATTATGAAATTATTAACCATTTTTACCTTTGTGCTCCTTACAAGCATCAATCTTATTGCAAGTACTGCACAGGAAGCCATTGAAAGTGCAAATAAATCAGGGCTAATTGTCTTTCTGGTAATTACTGATCCCGGAAATGCAAATACCCAAAAAGCACTTGATATCGCCAACCAGGCGCATGCACAGTATCTTAAATCCGAGGTAATCCAGATGAACAGGTCAGATGCTGCCAATAAAGATCTGGTTGTTAAATATGGTGTCTCCGGGGCTCCTCTGCCACTGATCCTTGTTATCGCAAGTAATGGCGTGGTCACCGGGGGATTTACATCATACCAGGCTACTGCTGACTTGCTGGTAAATGTAATCCCTTCGCCGGTCAAAGCAGACGTCATGAAAGCTTTAAGTACCGGGAAATCGGTATTCCTTGTAGTCAGCAGGAAAAATATGACTGAGAAAAATGAGGTCATGAATACCTGTGCTCAGGCTTGTATCGAAATGCAAAACAATACCAAACTCATTGCCCTCGATTTGGATGATCAAAAGGAAAAAGCTTTTATCGCGGAAATGAAAATTGATCCGGCCCTTACATCGCCGCAAACCTTTGTAATCAATTCAAAAGGACAGATCACAGGGACTTTTAACGATGATGTCAACACAACAACTTTGGTTGCCACCGCGAAAAAACTGCCGGCAGCAAAAGGATGTTGCCCATCAGGCAGTGGAGCAGGTTGTGGAACAAAAAAATGAAGGGAAAGTCATCAACTGAAGTCTTCCCGGATTCAGTATGGCTTTCATGGACGTTGGACGATTGTCAATTGTCGGTTGTCGATTTTCGGGTATTGTCAATTTTCGAACATTGACAATGCCGAATTGACAATCGCGTAATTAATTAAACAGTCCCGATACTGGTTTTAAACGTAATTTTGTGATTCAAAATCCGGAAATCATGATTACCAGGTAAAAAGGGAATGAAATATCTTTTAATTCAACTTCAGTTATTATTGGTCTTCGGTTTTGTGATGCTTTTGTGCATCCCTTCAAATGGCCAGACCTACGACACCATTTCCAACTGGGATGGCATCACTCAAAACTGGTACGTTTCAACTCCTGGTTTTGAGGTTGTTGTAAATCCTGCTCCGGATGAAGTCAATGCATCTGAGCATTGTTTTAAATTTATTACCGGAGAAGGACCGTATGATTATATGATTTATGACATGGCGGAGCCGGTCAATTTCGATGTCGATCCTCGTTACCGGATCAAGGTTCTCGCTCCTCTATCCGGTGGAAATGTCACACTGAAATTTGAGAATTATAACAACAGCTTCTGGCAAGAGATAGTTAAGACACCGGTGCCCGGCCAATGGACCGATCTGGAGTATGATTTCTCAGGCCTTGTTTACAATGATCTTATTAAAATGGTGATATTCCCTGATTTTGAGGGCACGACTCCCGGAATTGACTGGTATATTGACGATGTCCTGAAAGAAATTGGTGAAATTCCCGGACCGCTTGAACTCGAGTCCAATCTTCCCGTTGTCGTGATCAATACTTTCGGCGTTCCGATTCCCGACGATCCTAAGATTACCGCTCACATGGGTATTATTGACAACGGGCCGGACGTACCTAATAACCTGAACGATCCGTTTACGGATTACGACGGCGCTATTGGCATAGAAATCAGGGGCCAGTCGTCCCAGATGTTCCCCAAAAAGTCCTTTGCCTTTGAAACCCTTGACAGTGCCGGCGAAAACCTCAATGTCCCGCTTCTGGGCATGCCTTCGGAAAATGACTGGGTGCTGTATGCACCGTATTCCGATAAATCCATGTTGCGCAATGTCGTATCCTTCGAAATAGGTCGCATGATGGGCAATTACTGCTCACGCTCGGTTTTTTGCGAACTTGTTCTAAACAATGATTATAAAGGCGTTTATACCTTGATGGAAAAGATCAAGCAAGATGACGACCGTGTTGATATTGCCACTTTAAAACCGGATGAGATTTCCGGTGACGATCTGACCGGCGGGTATATCATCAAGGTTGATAAACTCGATTTGGACTTCACTTATGGTATTGACGGATGGAAGTCAAATCCGGTGCCTTCTTATCCGAATGCAATGGATATTACTTTTCAATATTACTATCCCGAGCCCGATGAAATAGCAGACCAGCAGAGAACGTATATAAAAGAATTTATCACCACCGCTGAAAATACGCTCAGCATATACTTCTTTGCAAATCCTTATATCGGCTATCAACAATATTTCGATGTGCTCTCATTTGTCGATTTTATGTTATTGAGCGAGATATCGAAGGAAGTGGATAAGTACAGGTACAGCACGTATTTTTACAAGGAGAAAGATAGCGATGGCGGCAAGCTTTACGCAGGTCCTGCCTGGGATTTCGATCTTGGTTATGGCAATGTAGATTACTGGGCTCCTGGAATTGATTACACCGGCTGGCTGTATCTTATGGTCGAGCCTCATGATTACAGCATCATGTTCTGGTGGAAAAGGCTGATGGAAGATCCTTATTTCAGGGACCTGGCAAAAACAAGGTGGACATGGGTTCGGCAAAATCAACTGAGCGACGCCGGCATACAAGCTCTGATTGATTCCGTCCTTATGCATATCGAAGCGGCAAAAGACCGGAATTATCAGCGTTGGCCAATACTTGGACAGTATGTATGGCCAAATTATAACTGGTATGGCAACACCTATGCAGATGAAGTCGATTATTTTGAAGATTTCTTGTTTAACCGCCTCGGCTGGATGGATAATAACTTCCCGGGAACAATCCTCCATCCGGAGGCAGGCATTTCTGCTGAAGCCAACAAAATCAATTTCGTTTTATACAGTGATTATTTTAGGGATGATGAATTACAGAAAGACTATTTCAGGATAAATAATGCTCCGGAAGGGATTCATATAGAAAGTGTCACTTACAAAAACAGATCCGAATGCCAGCTTAATCTCACAGTCAATGTCAGCGGATTTCCGGAGATTTCAGTGACTGTATCTGAAGAGGCAATCAATTATTGGCAGGATATTACAAGCAGTACACTTGAATCGGCAGGTTTCGGTGATTCTCAGGCTACTTTGCCGGAGATCAGCCTGTTTGAGAAAAATCACCGGTTGCATATCCGCTGCAACCAGCCTGAATGGCTTCCTGCACAGGCAGAGATCATTAATCTGGCAGGCCAACGCATCATGACCTTTCAACTGGAAAAGAAAATGGAAAACATCCTGCCGCATCAATTAAACCCAGGAATCTACCTTTTGGTGATCAAAGCCGTAAATGGACCGCTGGTGCTAAAGTTCCCGGTTACGATTTAGAGAGTAGATAATGATAAATCAGGCGATTATCTATTCGATTTCTTGCCTTTTTCCATAGGAACCGTCAGGCCCACCTGGGCCAGAACAATTATATATACAATTGATAATCAATAGTCTAAAAATTCATAAATGAAACTCCCCGCCGCAAGCAGCGGGGTATCTGTTTAACTGACGGGTTAACCCGTCAGTTAGAATACTTTTGCCCCAAGGGGCGGGGAATTAACCTAACAAGATTAAATTCTTTTTGAAATTGTACAAAAAAGCCTCCTATGATCGTCTTGGTTTGGCTTAGCATATGTTCATTCAGAATTTGAGGATTTTCAGAGTTTCCTGGGATGAATTATGATTGATACAGATGATATAAATACCAGATGACACTTTATTACCATGATCATCCTTTCCGTCCCAGATGAAAAACGTTTCATCTGCTATAGCTGATGAACCTGAATAATATTTTATAGGCCGCCCGGTGAAATCAAAGATCCTGATTAAAATGTCATGAGATATATCTAAAGAAGAGATGATATTGATGTTATTTGAGAAAGGATTTGGACTGCATTTCCACCCGGATTCCTGTGTCGAATTTATTGGGGGTTCAGCAACGTTTACCATTCCTCCTGTCTGGGTTCTGAAGATTAAACCATTATTTCCAAAGATAAGGCCTTCTTCTTCTGTAAAAAAATTAATTACATTCAGGGTAGATGATGTTGGCGCACTCAGACAATTCCAGGTGTCACCGCCATCGACAGTTTTTAAGATACTCAGAAGGCTTGATGACCCATTGATTGCATATCCTGTTTGAGATGTGGGAAAACTCATATTTTTTACATTCAGGGCATCTTCAGTATTTACGGTAACATGGAACCAGTCCTGCCCGCCATTTATTGTCTTCAGGACGTTCCCGTATCCGTAAAGAAACCCTGTATCAGGATTTAAAAACTGAATACCGTCAAAACTATGGGTATAAGGAAGGGTATCAATCTCCCAGGTATTGCCTCTGTCGTATGTAACAATGATATTGCATTCATTGCCATTTCCAATTTCCCCTACAATAAACCCGACGGAATCATCCTTAAATTCAATTTCATACGGCAACATATTATCGACCGTAATAAATACATTTGAAAAAACCTCTATCCAGGTTTCACCCTGGTCCTGGGTGCGGTACATTGTAATTCCATAACCTTCTCCTGATCCTGCAGCAAAGCCGGTCTGGTCATTGACGAAATCTATGGATAAGGTCTGAAATTCAGAAACTTCCAAATCATAAAAATTCCATGAATTTCCATTGTCGGTTGATTTATAAATTCCCTCGGTGCCATCGACATAAAATGCGACAGAATCATTGACGAAGGATATAGAAGATATACCATCAGGATATTCCGGAGCTACCGACCAGGTGGCTCCCCGGTCAAGGGATTTCATGGCATGGTTGTTCGGAACCCCGAGGCTGGTGTATATATTGGCAAGAATTGTACTATCTCCGGTTATAAATGTTTTGGTGATTGAAAATCCCAGGCAGGCGTTAGTGTATACTGCCTCCCAGCTGCTTCCGAAATCTTCACTTCTGTATATCTGCCCGTAAGATCCCACAATTAATCCATCGCCTTCGGTATTCATACATAATCCTTGAAATGACCAAGTTCCCATGTCATCTGATATTAATTCCCAGGATTCACCACCATCGGTGGTTTTCGATACAAAATTGCTGTACCAGGGAGAACCACAGATCGTTAATCCCGTGTCCTGGTTAATAAAGAAGAATTTGCTCGCGCCCCAATAATCGGTAATTACTTCGTGCCAGGACAGTCCCCCATCAATTGTCTTTAATAAGATACTATACCAATTCGTTCCGCCCACTGCACCATCAATAAATCCAGTATCTTTGCCCGTAAAATAAATAGTACCCACTCTCAGTTCTTCGATTCCCGGATCGACCTCTATCAACCCCCAATTTTCACCCCCGTTGGTGCTTTTAAAAAAGTAGTTTCCTTCTCCACCACTTAGAAATCCAGTATTTTCATCCACGAACTGCACCTGGTTAAACATTCCACCGGTGGTTTGAAACGCAGTATCCCAAGATTCTCCACCATCAGAAGAATGCAACAAAAAGCTATTGTTTTCGTCACCTGTGATATAGCAGTTTGATGGATTTCGGAAGCACACATCTTTATAGTCATAATAATAATACTGGGCGCCAGGTGAAATGTCTGACCAGGTCACGCCCCCATCATCGGTTCTTATAATCGAAAAATAAGTCCCAACCGCCATCCCATGCAATTCATCGGCAAAATCTACGCGGGTAAATCCAACGCCTCTTGAAATGTTATCAGGAGTGTAAATGATTTCCCAGTCGGCGCCAAAGTTATCGGAGTAAACCACCGTAGCATTTGAACCGACGGCAACAATGCGGTTATCTGGTAACAAGCTGATATCATTCAATGAACTCTCAACAGGTCTGGGATTAATTCTTTCCCAGGCGTCAGTCTGCGCCTGAAGGAGAGGAATTGCAACGATGTGTAACAGTAAAAGTAAGAAATGCCTCGTTCTAAATATATTCATTTAAAGTGAATTACTGCGTAATTCCACTAAAACTAATTAATTATGATGTAAATATAAGGATTTTAAATGTAAATTTATACAAAAATGCATAAGAAATCAGAGCAAAGAACCTGCAGTCATTTGTGTCGGGATTTGATAAACTATCATAATATGAAGAAATTGATATTCAGCATGATAATCAGCTTTTTAATAGCCATACCAGGATTACAGGCTCAGGGATTTTTGCATACCAACGGAAAATACATTTTCGATGCCAATGGCAATGAAGTGCTTTTAAGAGGTATTGGAACAGGAAACTGGCTTCTCATGGAAGGATACATGATGAAAACGGCTGATTTTGCAGGAACGCATACCCAGATTCGTAATAAACTGATAGAAACGATCGGAGAACAAAACACCGATATTTTTTATGAAAACTGGTTGAATAATCATTTCACCCGCAGAGACGTAGATTCCATGAAAGTATGGGGATTCAACAGTGTCAGGGTTGCCATGCATTATAAATGGTTTACTTTACCCATAGAATCTGAGCCGGTAACCGGACAAGACACCTGGTTTGAAATGGGATTTGTACGCATCGACAGCTTGCTCGACTGGTGTGGTGACAATGAAATGTACCTGATTCTTGACCTTCATGGTGCACCTGGAGGACAGGGGCATGACAGGAATATTTCAGATTACGACCCGACAAAGCCTTCTTTGTGGGAAAGTGAGGAAAACCGGCGTAAAACTTCGGCATTGTGGAGGAAGCTTGCTGAACGGTATGCCGGGGAACCCTGGATCGGAGGGTACGACCTGATCAACGAGCCCAATTGGGAACTGCCCGGAGGCACCCTGCTGAGACAAACATATATCAATATAACGAATGCCATCCGCGAAGTGGATCAAAACCATATGATTATCATTGAAGGCAATTGGTTTGCAAACGATTACACCGGTTTAACTCCACCCTGGGACAATAACATCGTTTATAGTTTTCACAAATACTGGAACTATAACACCCAGGAATCCATTCAATGGATGATCAATATCCGCAATACACATAACATCCCGATCTGGCTTGGCGAAACGGGTGAAAACTCAAATTCCTGGTTTGCCGGCCTGATTGAACTTGCTGAACAGAACAAAATCGGCTGGTCATGGTGGCCGGTAAAAAAAGCCGGGATCAATAATGTTTTAATGGTACCTGAAAGCCAACAATATAACAATCTGATCTCCTACTGGCAGACTGGTTCACCCTCAATGACTGCTGCTCAGGCTTTTAGTGCCGTACTCGATTGGGCCAATAACCATCGTATTGAGAATTGTTCTGTACAGCGCGATGTGATTGACGCCATGCTGCGCCAGCCACACAGCAATACTACCATCCCATTTAAAACACATCTTATTGATAACCCAATCAATTTGGCAAACTATGACCTTGGGAAATGCTCGTTTGCTTACTGGGATACTGACACGGCTAACTACCATTTGAATACCAATATATTTACCAATTGGAACCAGGGATGGTCATACCGCAATGATGGCGTTGATATTGAAAAGTGTGACGACAGTCATCCTTCCGGCAATGGTTATGATGTTGGATGGACACAGGATAATGAATGGCTTCAATACACTGTTTATAGTGACAGTGCTGCTGCCTATCAGGTGCTTTTCAGATCCGCATCTGAATCAAACCCGGCAATAGTGCGTCTTGAACTGAATGGCACGGATGTTTGCTCCCAACACCAGCTGCCGGTTACAGGTGGCTGGCAAACATGGATTTCGTCAAGCATAGCAAATGTGATCATTACCTCCGGCGTAAATAAAATAAGATTTCATTTCGACAAAGGAGGTTCAAATGTTAGTTTCTTTCAATTCATCAATCCATTGCATGTAAATATGGTTCCATTTAACTTCATTTCAGGTTCAACAAATGTTGCAGGAACTACTATCGTATTGACGCTTAATAAACAAATAACAACATTCAATGCAACGGTCTCTGATTTTGAGGTTCGGGTAAATGGAAACTTGCATGAAATAACTACCGTTGAAATTCATTCTGAAAACAACCAACAAATTATAATCCAACTTAAAAATGAAATCAGCTACGGACAAACGGTAACAATTTCATACACCGGAAATTCGGTAATCAGCAACAATCAAACTTTAGAGATCTTTTCTGACAAGCCAATAAAAAACAGCTTACCCCGACTCTTTATCCTTCCGGCTATGATTCAGGCAGAAGATTTTAATGTGAATCATGGTTTCCAGTTAGAGGATTGCACGGATGTAAATGGAGGGAAAAATGTCGGCTTTGCCAATAACGGAGATTTTCTGGATTATAACATTTATATCCCGGAAGCCGGTGAATATGATTTCAGGTTTCGGGTAGCCTCACAATACGCAAACGGAAGTGTATCTGTAAGATTGGGAAACGGAGGTACGTTTACTCCGCTTCAAACCGTAAATTTCAGCGCAACTGGAGGTTGGCAGTCGTGGACAACCCAGGTTTATAAAATAAATCTTCCACAAGGGAATCATACACTCAGATTGTTTTCAGTTGCAGGCGAGTACAATATCAACTGGTTTGAGATAAGTCAGACTACAGGCCTCAATGATATTCCTCATCTGAAACAACTCAGAATTTTTCCCAATCCTTCAGACGGTTGCTTCATGGTGGAAGCCGAGTTCAATGTAAAAACACCCGTGACAGTTACCATCTTTGATTTGCATGGAAATAAAATATTTAATCACAGTATTTACAAAACCTCATCCTACAGCAAGCGCATTGAGTACTTGGGTTGTAAACCCGGGATATATTTACTGGACCTTTCAACGAATATGGGTCATTTAATAAGGAAAGTAATTTTAAACTAAGGTAATATTTAAGAACGTAAATTGACAATCGCGTAATTAAACTACTCCTTCTGTTGATTACTTCTTGTCCAAATTAACCATCGGAATTAGATTCTGTCCATAAGGTACCCAAAATGTTGCACTTGGACCTTCCGCTGCTTTTTCCATAACCGCAGTGAATCTCCATTGCAGATAAGGTGTCGTAAGGCTTTCTGCGATAATCTTCTGAGCGTCTGCGATACCTCTCGCCTCAATCCTTTTACGTTCGGACTCCTGGGTTTCTTTCAGAAGGGTAAATTCCATTTGTTCTGATGCCTGTTTTTCTTTTATTTTACGCTCGATAGCTGCTTTTACTTCAGCGGGAAGCTGAAGATCTCTTAATAAAACGGACTCTCTGCCATCCTTGTTATCCAACATAATATTTCTTGATAAAAACTGTTTTTCAAGCTTGCTAGAAATATCAGATGCGATAGTAGTACGGCTCTTACTGTAAAGGTCTTCACTCTTGTAATTTGAAATAACATCACGAGTCGCACTTCTCAAGTTTGGAAGCACGATCTTTTCAACCCAATTTGTCCCATATTCTTTATACATTCCGGGAGCACCACCCGGCAACAAACTAAAAAGAAGAGATATGTCAACTGTCGCGGTAAGACCTTCTGATGTAGGGGTTTCCATATGTTCTTTAACCTCAATAACCCTTGTGTCCATAGTAATCCTGTTCGCCAGGGGATTGGTTAATCTGGGTCCTGGTTCAAGAGGCCGCTTACTGACACTACCCATAAAGTCAACGACCTTTACGTTGCCCGCAGGAACAATAGTGCAAGATCTTAATACAAAGATCATAGCGAGAATACCAACAATTGTCCAAATAATCAATTTTTTTGTTATTACGGGGAAAATCCGTCTTGTCTGTGTTTCCATTTTTTATAGTTTTAGGTTAATAATTCAATCATACTCATATCAACCAAAGTTCGTTATTAATTTTAAGTCCGGAACATATTTTACTTAGAATTTCACGACTGTTAACTGTCAATTTTAAATTTTCGTTTAATTGAAAATGAGCAATATCAGATTTAAAATTGAAATATTGACCGAAAATCGACAATGCCGAATTGACAATCGAAAATAAAGGTAAAAATTGACAATAAAATGTTTGACACTAAATTTTTAAAAATCTGCTGAAGATTTTTAATAAAATACAACGGTAAATGATCTTATATTTGGCACAGATCATGCTTCTCCATGGAAACACAGAAAAACCGGTCACCACAATAAAATTATCCGATAATTGCCGGTGTTGCCAAAGCTTTAAACCATTAATGACCTCATTCCCCAGAAATGGTCGATTAGTAAATTACTATTTTCTGACATTCGGTCGCCTGATCATCAAAGGCAGTCAGGAAATAAATACCCGCAGGGAAACCTGACAGGTCTATATCTATCTTTGTTTCGCCGGTTTTTGGTGACATTTGGGTGTTATATATCTGATCACCCCAGGTATTCCAGACTATGATATTCAAATCACGGTAGCTGCCGGTAATAACCAAATGGGTGTTACCATCCGAAGGATTCGGAAAGACAGTGATCCGTGATGCAAGCAATTGATCTTCGATGGAATAGGGACTCAAAGCGATTCCCCGGATTACGGATAGGCCATTCATGGAGTAAACAGTCGAAAAGTCCGGCGTCTGGGTGTCAAACACGGGTGTCAGACTATATTCTTGTTGATTTTCAGAAGAATATGCCCTGAACGTGAAGGATTCATTTTCAGTGAAGCCTTCAGAAATTGTATCAGTCATTTCATCATCACCAAAGGCAACAAGGACTGTGTAACTGGTTTGAGGATCATACGTTGCATATCCGGCGCATAATCCTTCCTGAGTAAAGCATCCGAACATCATTCCTGGCTGAATCTCAGGAGTCGTTTCGAAGGCACTGTGATCTATAGCGATGAGGTGCGAGTAACCCGTTTTTATGACATCATTCCATGGATTCTCAACTATATCACGATCCGGTTTCACATTCTCCGAAGATTTTTTGGAATCAATAAAAGTATAGGAACAGGGATTGGTGACTTTAATGAAATAGGCTTTTCCCGTTTCCAGTTGATAAAGGTTCCATGAAAAACTTGTCCAGTAATATCCATTGCCACCGATTTCCTTTATTATGGTCACCGTATCACCCAGTGCCTCGGTAACGTAAGACCTGTTATAATCACTTTCAGATAACACAGGAAGTATATTCCATCCATTATGGTCCATATTGAACTCAACGGTCCTGTCCTCTGATGGGATTCCATATATATCTAAATCAACAGAGTCAAATGTCTTGATAAGATAACCCTGATCAGGAGCCCAGTATAATAGGGTATTATAAGTCTGTACAGGACTGTAAAACTGATCAATGGTCCGCAGGATATACACCTGGTCCTCGATAGGAAAAAGCATTGTCTCCAGCAATGTATAGCAGGGAAAGACATAACTTGAAACACCACTCCAGCTGGCAGGGATATTTAACTGCTGTTCGGGTTCAAAAAAGCAGTCTTTATATACGTCGATCTGATCTGAATATTCATGGTTATTGATACTGATTTTTGCAATTACGGGATTTATATCAGTCATTAATGGAGTAATGCAAGTAAATGTTCCATTGTCCACAGGATGTGATACCTCATTCAGAAAAACTTCTGTAACTGTTGTATCGGCTACTATTCCCCTGACAGTTAAAAGCGAGCCCATCGTATGGATACGCGTACAGGGTAAATTTATAGAAATAAGCCGGGAATTGTCGCTTCGGTTATTGATTTCCGGGACCTCTGTGATCGTCGAGCCGGGAATTGCAAGTACGCCAAAGGGATGGCAATAATCGGGAATGGGGTCTGCAATGTACCAGCCATATGGGAAAGAGGAGAAATCATCATAGTCCGGGAACGGAACGGTGCAATACTGTGGATCAAAATACAGCCACCTGTTGGCAAAATAAAGCATGGGGTAATAGTGGTCATATGATCCGATATTATAACGGCAATAAGCTACTGCCAGCCTGTTTTTAAGAATACCCAGCCTGTGTAGAATGGTCGTGAAGATGATGGCTTTATCGGTGCATATTCCCCAGGGAATCATGCCGTATCGGTAATATGTTCTTGAAATCCGGTCAATGGAAGGCCATCCGACGCCTCCATGCATAAAATCATCCGCCACCTGATACAATGAATCAGGTGGTCCCCCCGAAGCATGATTATCTAAAAAATACCAGAGGGTTGTACATTTCAGCCATACCAGCGAATCATCAACCGTCGGCTCGATGCCGGTTCCTATCTCCTCCAGGAACATATCTATGGTATCGGACTGGGCATTGATATCAGGAAAGAAATAATCATCATAAGACACTATACCACTATCCAGGTAACAATATAATCCATTGAATTTGTAGTTCTGAAGGCCTTCGTAGAGCGTTTCGACAAGGAATCCCGATTCAGGTTTATTCATGAGGATAATATAATGATCCGGCTGTTGATCCTTCATCACAAAGGATATATAACCCGGCATGGTAACCACTATGCTAAAGGCTAATCCATCCTGAACGATAAAATCAAATCTGCCCAGCCAATCCGTAGTATCGGTAAACGAAATCGGATCGGGAGGATAGGAATCCCAGCCGATGGTCACAACAGCACCTTCGATGGCATTTAACTCGACTGCATCATACACTGATCCCGAGTATTCAGCTGCAATGATTGGCTCATGGTCAGCAAAGACGATGATTAACATGAAGATGAGTCCGGACGTAAAAATCCTGAATGGTTTCATAGTGTGGAAAGATAAGATGTTAAGAACGGTTTAAAAATAATCAAGATAGAGTGAAAATGCAACTATTTTTTTACTAAAGAATGTGAAGCACTTCCGGCAGGTTTATTTTTAGATGATTACATTATATCAAAGATTATAATTTATTATAACCTTAATTAACTCAAAATCAACAAATTTAAAAATAAACCTAATCCCATTATGTTAGATATGAAATAATCTTCCATAATAACATTATTGAAGATTTCATTAAAAGTGATAAATTTGTAATCCTTACATAAGTCATCATTATTTCTATACTAGATTATGTTTTACGGCTCAAGCAGATTTTTAGGGACTATATTATTGATTTCCATTTTCAGTTCTGAAATCTTATCCCAGGCAGATTTTAAGTTTGATGATTATTACGAAGGTGGAGAGCAAGGATTATATTCATATTTTTCTAGTACATCTATCAAATACCCTAATTCATCAATTTCATCAGCATCAATTGGATTATCTGTGTCAGAACTGGTATTAAGTTCTAAAGGTAAGATTCTAGCAGTAAATATCATAAATCCTATTGATAAACAGATAGATTCACAAATTATTCAAGGTATTAAAGGAACAGAAGGTCAATGGAAAAAACACGGTAATAGTGACACCATTAGATTATATTTTCAGTTCCGATTTAGAATTATTACAGATAAATTCAATCACCAAAACTATCAGTTCATCGCTAATGACAGATTCTTACTTCCTGTTTTCATTACAACTATTGAATATGATAATGACGCAATTATTCTAATACCTGATGACAGCCTTGCGCAGTTGTCCGATAAAGCAATTTATGAGAGAAACTATGGTTTAGCTGTTCAATACCTTGATGAAATGATTCGTAGAAATCCATATTATCTTCAGCTTTACCAATTAAGGATCTCAGTGAATTCTAAACTTAAAAATAGCGAACAAATAAAATCTGATCTAAATAAGATTACGAATTTTGCAGATGGAATCCCTATGAATCAAATCATTATAGCAGATTACAAAGAATTAAAACAGATAGCCGACTCAGTAAATCATGATTCTGAAGGAATATTTATGGTTACTGAACAAATGCCAGAATATCCAGGAGGAGAGAAAGCATTGTATGATTACCTTCGGCAAAATCTCAATTACCCAGTTGAGGCAAAAAAAAATGGAATTCAAGGATCTGTCTATGTAATTTTTATTGTGGATATTGATGGATACATCAAGGATATTAGAGTTTTACGGGGAATTGGTGGAGGCTGTGATAAAGAAGCGGTCCGCTTGATTGAAAATATGCCAAGATGGAAACCCGCTATTCAAGATGGTGATCCTGTCAAAGTTCAATTCAACATACCCATACGATTTTCATTAAATTAAAGTAGTAAAAAATTGATAGATTAAATCATAGAATTGTGGCCACGCAACTCTAAATAACCAAAAGAAGAGAATCTCCACCTGATAACAACATAGATGGAGGTTTTCAATTTAGCGTTTAAGCAACTAACTCGTTTTCTGTTTGTGTCATCATAGCATCAAAGAGTTCTTCATATAACTTACTGATGAGTTCAACGTTATTCTTGTTTCTGTCAATCGGTTTCTGTTTAGCAGTTTTGTATCTGTTATTCAGTATCTCAAGCAACCGAAAATTCAAAAATCCCGACTTAGCCGGGATTTTTTGTGGGCCCACCTGGGCTCGAACCCTGTTTCTAAATACTTGTTAAACAGTGAAAATAAAAATTTCATTTAATCTTATATTTGTTGGGATGCAAATAAAATAAAAAAGGGACCGAACGACCACATCCCTTTCATATCATTTAATCCAATGAAAAATAAAATTTCTATTTGCTGTTTGCTGGTTTCCGGAATACTGTTCCTGGGGGCATGCCGGCAAAATGTGCAGCAAGAAACTAATATCCGTCCGCTGGCCGATACAGTGGGCTTTGCTCACCTGGACCGGCAAATGGACAGCATCATGGCCAGGATAGAAAGGCAAAATCCTCTTGCTGAAACCTTCCATTACGAAGGCACCCCAAGGGTAATTATCTCACCGCATGATGACTACTCGTATGTGGGCAGCTTATATCCTGCAGCGCTGAAAAACATCAGGGCAAAAACTATCCTTCTCTTTGGCGTCGCCCATAAAGCTAAATTGATGAACCTGGAAAACCAGGTCGTTTTCGACAGCTACGATTACTGGAAAGGGCCTTATGCCAATGTGAAAGTATCAGATATCCGTGAAGAAATCATAGAACAATTGCCCCTTCAGCTTTTCCAGGTCAACGACTCCATGCAGCGGATGGAACATTCCGTGGAGGCCGTTATCCCATTTTTGCAGTACTATAACCGCAATGTTCAAATTGTTTCGATCCTTGTTCCATACATGTCTTATGAGAAGATGCAGGAGATCGCAGGGCCTTTGTCAAGTGCGATCAAAAAGGCAACAATTGATAAGGGCCTTGAATGGGGAAAGGATTTTGCGATCGTGATCTCCACCGATGCGGTTCATTATGGCGATCAGGATTGGGGCGGCAGGAACTATGCTCCTTATGGGACTGACAGCGCCGGATACAGGCAGGCGATTGCCCATGAAAAGGAGATCATGGATACGTTATCCGGTTTATTGAGCCCTCAGAAAGTTAATGCTTTCTGTGATTTCACCGTTGATGCAAATGATTTCCATGAATACAAATGGACATGGTGTGGCAGGTATTCAGTGCCACTTGGATTGCTTACGGCTTTCGAATTGAACGAAATAACAGGAGGTAAACCTTTGGTTGGGAGTATCATCGGTTATTCCAGCAGTATAGATCATCCTGCTATCAAGGTGGATGACCTGGGAATGGGCCAGACGGCGCCTGCTAATATACATCATTGGGTTGGTTATGCTGCGCTGGGATATTAAATATCATTAAATTTATAGTCTTAACCGGATCTAATTATGGCTCACATGCAAAAATCTGTTGGACTTATTCCTGTTTTCGCCGTTGTAGCAGCACTTTTCTCTGCTTCATTATCATCTTTCGGACAAACTAACGTCACCCTCTCCAATCCTGAAGCGGCAAATATCCTGGCCGGAAATTACGACCCGGCTATGTATACCCCGGCAGTGATTATAAATGAACCGGATTCTGTTCTTCATGGCATCATTAACGGAGTATCAAAAGATTCCCTTCTCAGCTACCTGATGCATATTGACAGCTTTTACCAGCGGAATTCAGGTTCTGATACCATCAGCAGCAATTATGGCATTGGGGCGGTGAGGAAATGGATATTCCAGAAATTCGGTGAATTCAGCTCAACCAATGAAAACAGGCTGGTATTGACTTATATGGATTTTGACAAGTTCATCTGTAGTAATAACCATCATAAAAATGTCCTGGCCATATTGCCCGGCCTGGATACAACGCAACATGATATCCTGATCGTGGAAGGGCATTTTGATACCCGTTGTGAATCTGTTTGCGATACAACCTGCTACACTCCTGGTATGGAAGATAATGGCTCAGGAACAGTCCTGGTCATGGAACTGGCAAGGGTCATGAGCAGATTTGCCTTCAACCATACCATCGTGTTTGCCAATGTGACAGGCGAGGACCAGGGGCTTTACGGGGCAAGGGCTTTTGCCAAATACGTCTGGGATAATAATATTCCGGTTATGGCCGTCATTAACAACGATGTCATCGGCGGAATTATATGCGGCGCCACATCCTCTCCTCCCAGCTGTCCATACATGAACAATATTGACAGCACTCATGTGAGGATTTTTTCCTATTCCCAGTCCAATGATTCCAGCGCAAATTCAAGTCATAAGCAACTTGTAAGATACATCAGGCTGCACCAGGAAGAAGATATCAATCCCTTGCTTGAAACGCCCATGAACATCAACATGATAATCCGTGAGGACCGTGTGAACCGGAGCGGGGATCATATTCCATTCCGGGAAAAAGGTTACCGGGCAATTCGTTTCAGCTCCCAGAATGAGCACGGTAACGGTACCGGCACACCCCCGGACCGGCAGCATACCTCCAATGATATCCTGGGGCTGGATCTGTCCATTCCTCCGGATGGTGTCCTGGACACGTTTTTTGTTGACATGGGATACCTGCGGCGAAATGCTGTCTCTAACGGGGTAAACCTTGGCTACCTGGCTATTGGGCCTCCCCAACCACAACCGGTGTTTGAACCTCTGCCGGATGGCATCGGGATTACCATGACCGGGAATGATACCGTTTATAAGCATTACCGCGTCGGTATCCGGTCACAGGGCTCGGGAACGCTTTATTTCGACACCGTGATCACTTTCACGGATTCGATTCATTTCAACATAACAGGGCTTGATCCCGGGAAAGAATATTATTTCAGCGTGATGAATGTCGAAAACGGCCTGGAAAGCCTGATATCAGACGAATATACTGTCGTCACCGTCGGTATGAAAGACTATATTAAACAAAATTGGGGTATATGGATGGATCAGAATTTTCCCAATCCTTTTTCCGGTGAAACCGAAATCCGGATAAATGTAACAAGCCTGCATGAGATATATGATGCCAGCCTTCAGCTCACGGACCCTGCAGGTGTCGTCCTGCAGCACATCCCATTTAATCCCGGTACGGGTGAAAACATAGTAAAGATAAGGCCTCCGGCTGGCTACAGGGGCTTGATCTTAACATCACTTATCGTTCATGGAAAGGTTGTCCAGACCTATACGATGGTTGTTCTTTAGGTTATTAACATTCCCGGGCAATAGATCGTAGGATGACATCATTTTGTTGAGAGCCCAAATGCTGAAATAAAAAATCCCGACTTGGCCGGGATTTTTTGTGGGCCCACCTGGGCTCGAACCAGGGACCTACTGATTATGAGTCAGTTGCTCTAACCAGCTGAGCTATAGGCCCGAAGAGGGTGTGGGTGTGGGTGTGCAAGTGAAGTGTGGGTGTGGATATACGATGTGCGATTTAAGGGTGCAAAAGTAAGAAATTCTCTGGAAAAAAAACGCTGATCATCTTGTTTATTGATCTTATTATTCTGTAAGGATTAATAGAGTCATGGCAAATAAATGCTAAATGAAAAATCGTCCATCGTAAATCGTCCATGAATTTTGTATCTTTGGATAACTGATAATCGACCAAACCATGAAATCAATGAAATCCCTTAGATCCTTGAAAAGGATCATATTCAAGTTTTTTCTCATCATTTGCATGGGATGTTTTTTAAACTTCCATTCTTTCAGCAACCCGATTGAAATACCGCCTACGATCCTGGAAATTTATTTTGGCTCCGGTGATTGGTCAATTGAACTGCTTATATCAGAATTTTACGGGGGAAATAACCTGGACAACATGAGGATAACAGGGCTTTACGATACAGCCCAATTTCTTCCGGGAATTGAGTATACCCCGGGAGAGGTCTTTTTTGTTACACAGGCTGATTTTCAAACCCCTTTCTATATCAATCAGGCCGGAGATTGCCTTTTTTTGGAAGAGCAAATGGGAGATGAGTGGTGGCAGATTGAGTATTATGGCTTACAATTCGGAGTCATTTCGTATCCCACCTATTACAGTGAAGTCAGTGCTCCTGCAGGTGAGGAATCTGTTGCATGGCAGAAGTTTTCCGATTCTTATGATAACTATGAATTCTGGACTGTGAAGGAACTTCCTAATACTATTGGATACAATCCGTTCCAGGTGGCGAAAAGAGCAGTGTTCAGCGGTTATGTGAAGGATAAGAGTGATGAGCCTTTGGCCGGGATCAAACTTTATTATTGCCCCGAAGGATATCATTATGCTACTTCACCTACCGTTCCTGAGATATTCACGAATGAGAACGGCTATTTTTATACCGACAATATGTTTTGCAAAAAGTACTGGATCAGGTTCTTATATCAAGAGGGCGAGATTGGCGATACCACGATTTTTGTAGAACCCGATTCGGCCAATTATTTTGAATTCAAGCTGGATACCCTATTGACGGGAATAGGTGAATATAAACTCGCTCCTGCTTGTTATTCAATCGGCAATATTCCAAACCCATTCTCAAATAATACCACTTTCGTCATTGAAACGAACGGCCAGGTGCATCATCAGAAGGGAATTATAAAAATTTACAGCAGTGAAGGCTTTATTGTCGATATTCTTCCTATAGAAATTTCCGGAGAAAAGCAGGAACTGAACTATAATCTGAATGACAAATCCCTGGTTACCGGCATCTATTACTATTCTCTCGAGATCGGGAATCAAAAGAAGGTTGCGGGTAAAATGGTGATCAGCCGATGAGAAAAACACTATTTCTTATCATTCTTACAGTCTTACAATCCTGTTGCCTTACGGTCAACGGCCAGAACCTTCAATTTTACCGGGAGGATATTCTGTTCAGCCTAAAGGAAAACAAGGTGGTCACCGATGCAGAATATTACTTCTGTAATGTCGGGGATAAAGACATCCGGGTAACCCTTTTTTATCCGTTTCCAGAAAATACAAAGGAACTGATCGATTCGCTGGTGGTGGAGGATTTGAAAACAAGCACTGTCATTCCTTACCACGATGCCCGTTCAGGAATATTTTTTGAAATTTTCGTAAAAGCTTATGGACAATCGGCTTACCGGGTTTATTTCCGGCAACGATTGAAGGAAGATCATTTTAGCTATATCCTGAACAGTACTAAAACCTGGGGCAAGTCATTAGATTTCGCTAATTATGAGCTGCAAATACCATTATCCATCATTCCCGATTCTCTTAGTTATCCTCCGGACACATCATTTATTTTGAATGACACTCTGTTTTATAGATGGAAGATGGTGGATTTTATGCCTGATAAGGATCTTGAAGTATTTTTCCATTAAAACCGCGGAGACGCGGAGAAAGTCCAAATTTCAAATTTCTAATTTCCAATTTCTATTTGTACCCGAACAGCATCGAGTAGATGATCAGCACCACAAGGATGAGACCGATGGTCAGCATGGTAAATCCAAAAATCCTGATAGCCTTATCCCATGCGCTTTTCTCTTCCCTCTTCACTACTACTTTCTTTAATCTTCCTGAATTCTTCAGCTCTTCAAATTCCCTCGGACGGTCATGCTTGTATTCTTCAAAAGGAACAGTCCCGGTAAAGATGACGGTGTCCATCGGAAATGCATCCGGACGGAGGTGGGTGTTAAAGAAATGGATCGTGAAGATAAAACCCACGGCCAACAATGCCTCATCGCTGTGGATGATCATGGCAACATTGATCAGCCAGCCAGGAAATATATTGGTGAAGTACTCGGGAAACCAGAGGATCAGTCCGGAAAAACCGATTATGGCAACCCCCCAGAACACGGCAAAATAGTCAAACTTTTCCCAGTAGGTCCAGCGGCCGTAATCCGGGCGCGGGCCACGGTTCAGGAACCATTTAATAGTACCCCAGAAATCTTTTACGTCCTGTTTATTGAACATCAGTGAGTTTTTGCCGAAGATAAAGCTGCCCCATGCAGAATGACGCTTGATCTTCATGCGGATAAGTGAACCAACATGAAAAGCAAAATAACCGAAAGTGATAACAGCGGCAAAGCGATGGATGTTCCCGGCAGCATGGACCCCTCCCAGGAATTTTGCAAGTTGGTTTGCCCAGGGCATACTGGCAAACTTTAGGGTCATGCCGGTCAGCGCCAGCATGATAAAGCTCAGAATCACAAATAAGTGGGTGATTCGCTGGCCTGGTGTAAACCGCCGAATATAGTATTTATTGCTCAAAGCCTCGCGGTGTACCTTTTTTTTCCTGATGCCCTGGAATGACCTGGGGAGCCATAACAGCAGATGCAGCCCGAAAAAGCCAAATACACCGATGAGCAGGGACGTCATTCCCCAAAAGGTGAAATACAATGCCGGATACTTGTTTTTATTGTGATGAGTGGCATGGGTGAGGTATCCAGTGAACCGCATGTTTGCATCAGGATGACATTTTTTGCAGGTAGAGACGATATTCCTGCTGCTGACAGATGACAGGGGATTATTAGAATTATAAATCAAGTGCGCGCCATGACAGTCCGAACATCTGGCCGGCTTTTGGTATCCAAGCTGATATGCTTTGCCATGATAGGTGTCCATATATGTTTCCGCCAGGTCCTCATGACATTTACCGCATTGAAGCGTCACCTGGTTCATGAATTTATCCTGGGTGATATCAGAGATTCCATGGGCAGTATGGCAATCAGCGCAGGTCGGGAATTTATGTTTCTTATCGTCACGCGTAATGGCGTGATCGCTCTTGATATATTCATCGTAGATTCCTTTATGGCAGGCTGCACAGGTGGCTGGAATATTCTTTGGATTTACTGAAGATCTCTCGTCAGATTCCTTCAACACATAGTGAGTGGTATGACAGTCGGTACAAACCGCACTTGGAAGCAGCCCTTTCTCCGTAAGTCCTTTTCCGTGAACACTTAAAGAATAATCAAAAAAGGCGTTTACCTCTTTCAGTTGCACCGTCCCAACTGCTTTTCCACCCTTCCGGTGGCACTGGCCGCAGAGGGTAGGAATTGAAGCCCGGTAAGTGGGAGAGGTGTCGTCGTATCGTGATTTTACGACATGGGTGCCATGACAGGTCGTGCAATAGGGCGCCTCTTCACGTTTTTCAGCAAATGCCATTCCATGACCGCTGGCGGCATATACATTCGATACCTCTGCATGACAATTTGAACAATCAACTCTTCCGGCAGTCGTGCATGGCCTGGCCATCTGTGTTGACACATCCGAATGGCACTTGACGCACGTGATAGTCCGATGAACCGAATTTGCGATATCGGCTTTGTCGACCTTTAATGATACAATGGAGTCACCGGCCATCTTATGGACACCCTCCGCTTCGTGACATTTCAAACAGGAATTGTCGGACATTTTGTTGACAGTATTCTGGACATTCACTTTATGAGGAGGGTGGCAGTCGGTACAGGCTGGTATGGCACCTGGCTCCTTTTCCCACAGCTCTTCCTTGATGATTTTGGTGTGGACCTTTTCAATTTCCGCATGGCACTTCATGCAGGTCCTTGCAATGTTATTTGCCGCAATCGTGGAATTGGGACTTGTATGAGGAAGCACAAGGTGGTTCCCATGGCAATCGTTACAAGTGGCAGTGACGACCAGGCCTTTTTTGAACAAACCCTCCCCATGGATGCTCTCGGAGTAATTTTCCAGGATGTTGTGTTCGCTGATATTATATGTTCTTGCAACAGGTGCGCCTTCCCGGTGGCATTTCCCGCATAACACAGGTATATTCATCTTGTATGTCAGCGAGTTTGGATTTGATGAGGGCAAAATATCATGCCCTCCGTGACATTCCTCGCAATCGGGGGCATATAATGCTTTCAGTTTCAATGCCTGGCCATGGATACCCTTATCAAACTCCTTCATGGCATCATCATGGCAAAATCCGCAATCGACAGGTGCCAGGTCCTCAGGGTGAGGGAATTCCTCAACTTCTGCATCGGGATGGCAGGAAGCACATTCAATGTCCTTGTGTACAGAATTCTGTAAGATTTTATCGTTTACAAACAATGACACCATTTTACCCTGGCGTTCAACCGACAGGGCAGGATCTTCATGGCACATCAGGCAATCAGCGTTTCCCTGCCCGGATACAATATTTGAAAGAAATAACGGAAACAGGAAAAGCAGAAAAATCCTT
This sequence comes from Bacteroidales bacterium, assembly GCA_023229505.1. Lineage (NCBI taxonomy): Bacteria > Pseudomonadati > Bacteroidota > Bacteroidia > Bacteroidales > Bacteroidales bacterium. Next base: position 48,713 of record JALNZD010000002.1, read on the forward strand.
CTGAGGATATATAACAAAATACTTTTTACCATTTAAATTATAAATAATGGCGACGAAAGTATTTAATTATATATGAAAGTACAAATTTCTATGTTATTTAAAAAGAGTCTAATAACAAATTATTGTTCTTCACATCTGTAAATCAATTTAGACGATTTTACATGGCAAATAAATATTTAAAATTTTACTTTTGCAGACACGAAACCAGTTGTTAAAAATATCATCTTTGATTTCGGGGGAGTTATCATCCCTGTCGATCCGATGGCTTTTGCCGGAGGATTGATGCAACTGGGGTGCACTGATGTATTGAGTCTGCATGAATACTTCCTTGAGGAAAAGGTGTATTCCCGCTTTGAAAAGGGTGAAATGAGCCCGGAAGAATTCAGGATGCAGATGAGATCCGGATTAAACGATCACGTGACGGATGAGCAGATCGATCAGGCCTGGAACCTTATCCTCGGTGAAATTCCTCCGCACCGCGTTGCCCTCCTGGAAAAACTTAAGCTAAACTACCGGACTTTCCTTTTAAGCAATACCAACAAGATCCATTACGATCACTACCAGGAACAATTCCGGAAATCATTCGGTTATCCTGCGCTTGACAGCCTTTTCGAGAAAGCCTACTATTCTTTTCAGCTCAAACTTTATAAACCGGATCCGGCAATTTTTGAATATGTCATTAACGACAGCGGGCTAACCCCTGCAGAAACCATTTTTATCGATGATTTCCATTCAAATGTTGAATCAGCCAAACGATGCGGAATGCAGGGCATACATCTGACAGACGGTATCGAACTATCCGACATCATTCACAGACATTTTTAAAACCAAAATCCAAGGTTGAGGAACAACATCGGTTTGCTGTTCAGGTTAGAACCCATAAAAGTAAGCTCCAGGGGGCCAATGAAACTGTCGTAGCTAAGGGTAGCACCATACCCGACAATAAAGTTTTCCGGTTGATAAACATCTTTAAAAACCTTTTCAACCGATCCGGCATCCAACAAGAAGGTCAGGTAGAGTTTTTTAAAGAAATTATATTGCAATTTCATTCTTAAAACGGCGGCGTGATAACCAAACTGCTGAATAAACTGCACGCCGGTGAAAGGCAGCATGGTACTTACATACTGGCTGGGATTTAAACCGCCAAAGCTGAAATAATGCTGAAACGGCGGCCGGTTTTCAGCCGACATTGTGCTGCCTATAAAAAGACCCGGACGAAGCACAAATTTACGTGCGATCGGATAATTGAATTCATACTTCCAATAAAGGATAAATGAACTGGTAAATAAATCTTTGCTCCAGTTTTTTGAGAGCGGCATGACATATTCCAGGTGAAGTTCCGATTTGGAACCGGAAGTCGGGAAATAAGCGCGGTCACGGGAATCGGCGCTAAAAGTCACGAAAAGAGTGCCGTAACTGCTGAAGTTATTGTATGCTTCCAACACGGAATCTGTAATAGGCTCATCCTGTTTAAAACGGAAATACTCATACTCGAAGCCGCCCCTGAAATTTAACAGATTCTTCAGGCTGTAATTTATAAAAGCTGAAGCTTTATAATTTGTGAAAATTATTTTATTGATTTTCGCTTCCTTTTCATACATGCTAAATTTAAAGGAATAATATTCAATTTTAGCGCCAACGCCGGGTTCTGCCCCATTATCGATCATGTAAAATGCCCGCAGTCGTGGATTCTCGCCGAGGACCAGGTCGGTGAACAGTTTGGTCCGCTTACCCAAAACATTGCGGAATGATCCAGTGATCAGCAGGCTCGAACTGTAATCATTGTCGTAATGGACCCCTGCAGAAATATATCCTGGATCTGCTTCTTTAACACGGATGATCAGATCGCTCCTTATCCCGTTTGATTTGATTTCATAATTTACCTGTTCAAAAAACCGGGTGCCATACATTTGTCTGATACTTTTTTCTATCTCCGCGAGCGTGAAAATAGTATCTTCTTTAATATTAAAATAATTTTTAAAATAAGATCCGGCAAATTTGCGGTAGCCATTGATCTGCACGGAATTGATATGGATCCCATCGACCGGATGGGCATTGAATGTCTTTAAAGGCTTATACTCAATGGCATTCAGTGAATCGGCCAGGGCTTTTAACCTGTTGAAATAAGGCCTTGATACCCTTTCACCAAATGCAATAATGGAATCATACTCGGTAAAATCCATGATACCATATTTCATAGCAAGCGGCACATACACATCTGTCAGCTCATAACCGATCTGGTTAGCCTCTCCGCGGTTAAACGTGATGATCTGGTCGAGAACACCTGTAAGGGAAATGAATTCATCCCGGTTGCTCCTGAGTGGTGGCTGCACATCTCCCGAAATAATAATATCGGCGCCCTTTTCTTTAATGTTTTTCACCGGGAAATTATTCACTACTCCCCCATCGACCAGGAAGTGACCGCCGTAGTCGATCGGAGAGAAATAGCCGGGAATTGACATACTGGCCCTAATGGCCATTGGAAGGTAGCCTGAATCAAGAACGATCTCGTTGCCGGTCAATAAATCGGTGCCCATACATAGAAAAGGCGTTTGCAGTTTGTCGAAATCATGGATTTTAAAAGCCGGCGAGAAATAATGATTCAGCAATAGGTTGATTTCCTGTCCCTGATACAGGGAAGAACTGAATGTAAGACTATTATTAGAAATGGGCAGGGTGATAATAAACTTTTCCCCGAATTCTTTTTCCTCGTAAGCAATATATTTTCTATCAATTTTATCGGTTATCAAAGCATCCCAGTCAATCGACCTGACCATTTTGGCTATGGAATCGGGGTGGTACCCGATCGCATAAAGTCCCCCTATGACGCTTCCGATGCTGGTTCCGCCAATGTAATCGATCGGCAGTCCGGCTTCCTGGATCACTTTCAGGAGGCCGATATAAGCAAAACCCTTGGCACCACCGCCGCTAAGGACTAATCCTACTGTCGGGCGTTTGCCCTGTGCAATGGTGTCGCCTTCCTGTGCAAACATTTGACCGGTTAAAATGCTAAATACCAGGCTAATAAAAAGAAAGCCCGGGATCTTCTTCCATCTTTTAATCCAAAGTATTTTCACGGATTTGGTTATTATTTGAAGCGGTGTAAATTTACAAAAATCATCAAAGCGAATGGCAGTTAGGATACACAAAACACGATGGGAGACGGGAGAAATTTACAAAAACATCAGCACCACACCTGCGACGCTGATAAAGGCCCCGACGATTTCCAGCCAGGTGAACCGTTGCTTAAAAAGTACGATAGACGGAGGAATGATGAGGATCGGCACAATGGCCATGATTGTGGCTGCAATCCCGGTTTCGGTATACTTTACGGCGAGTAATGAAAAGGAGATGCCCAGGAAAGGGCCAAAGACCGATCCCAGGGCGATGGCACGCATGCCTTTTCGGTCATTGACAGCATTTCGGATCAAAGATCCTTTTTTAAGCAGGATGATGATCAGGGCATAGCCGATCACGGCGGCGATGATGCGGATATGGGAGGCGGCAAATGCGTTATAATCGCCCATACCGTATTTGCTGAGCACGAGTCCGCCGGCCTGTCCTGCCGCCCCGATCAGGGCAAATAATATTCCTTTCATCGGATAGGTGAGCCGGATCCTCTTACCATTTTCCGGCCTGGAGAAAATGGCGAGGAATATCCCTCCTACCGTCAGGAACATCCCAAAGATGTGCAAAAGTGTCATTTTTTCACCGAGCAATAGCCAGCCAATGAGGGCCGTCATGGGCGGAACGGTTGTCATGAACAACATAGCAATCCTGGAAGAAATAATGGCATAGGCTTTAAAGAGGAAGTAATCGCCCAGTACGAGCCCTATAAGGCCTGACAAACCCAGCCAAAACCAGGCGAAAGGGGTTGCGTCGAGCGGGAGGAACATCCCACGGGAAAAAAAAGTAAAAAGAGCCAATAGCAGGAACGCCAGCGATAGCCTGATCATGTTGACGGCAAGAGAGCCGACCCGTTTACTGGCAAATTCGAAAGACAGGGCTGTGACAGTCCAGAAGAAAGCTGTGGCCAGGGCGGCCAGTTCACCATAATGGGTTTCCAGGCTCATGAAACAAAATTCAGGCAAAGCTCGTGAAATAAATGGCAGTCCTAACCGATCGACATATCCGAATCCCATTTTAAAACGGGAGGCAGGGCGCCTTTATGGATCCCTTCAATAAACCTGTCAACACACTCTCTGACATCCTGATGGTATCCGCCTTCGAGCACGGCGAAGATATTGGAAAAGGCCCTGCGAAGCCTGAATGCGCACTCGTAAAAAGCCCGTTGCGAAACCTGCATGCCCAGTAATTTATCTTTATAATATGAATCAAAACCTGCAGAAACAGCGACAATATCCGGGTTGAACTTCTTGGCTACAATTATGGCTTTATCAACCGCGATAAGGAATTCCTTATCGCCGCTGCCCGAAATCAGTGGAAAATTGAATGTAAATCCTGTTCCTGCACCTGATCCGGTTTCATCGGGAAAGCCTGTAAAAGGATAGGCATAATGCTGGTGAATGGAACAATACAAGACTTTGTCGGTATCATAGAAGATCGACTGGGTGCCGTTGCCATGATGCCCGTCAATGTCGAAAATAAAGACCTTTTTACCTTCATTTACCAGCTTTTGGGCGGCAATAGCGATATTGTTAAAAAAACAGAACCCTGCAGCATTTTCCCGTCCTGCATGATGCCCGGGAGGACGGACCACCGCAAAATCGCCCTGTTCGGATGCCCTGATGGTCATGCCTACTGCCAAACAAGCTGCTTCGTAACTTGCAGGGTTTAATGACACCTCGGCCACATAATCTCCATGCTCACAGGCATCCCTGATATATTCGATATAACGCTCCGAGTGAACCAGGTTAAGGTAAGGCTCCCCGACAACCCTGGGCGCTTCGTAAGTATCCATAAAACTCAACAAGCGATAAGCACCTTCGCTTTCACTATCGATGTTATGTTCAAGAAATTTCTTGTGAAATAATACTTTCATGGATCGCTTCCAACATCATCAACATAGCAAAAGTAAGAATTCATAATGAATCAACAAAGTATAAAATAGCGGATCTCTGTTTCAAGTCAGTTTTTCATAGTTTTGCAGTCCATTTTAAAAACAATGAAAAATATAACCCTGATCATCTTCATCATAACACTTTCCTGGGCCTGCCAAACCGGCATTCAACCAGGCAAGGAAACCTCCGGAAAATTTATAGTCTTACCAGATACATTGCGCTATCCCCAGGAGAAACACCTTGCAAATATGCGCCAGTTGACCTTTGGCGGCGATAACGCTGAAGCTTATTTCAGTTTTGACAATTCTATGATCACGTTCCAGTCCAACAACCCTGCCTGGAACCTGGAATGCGACCAGATCTTTTACACCCGTCTTGCACAGAGCGATATGGGCAACAAGCTGCCACAGCGGATCAGCACCGGGATGGGCCGCACGACCTGTTCCTATTTCATGCCCGGCGACTCTACCATCCTGTTCGCATCCACCCATGCCGGGGATCAGGCCTGTCCTCCTGTTCCGCCTCCGCGCGAAGACCATAAATACGTCTGGCCGATCTATGAGGATTATGATATCTATGTTGCTGATCTTGAGGGCAATATCATAGATACCCTTACCAGGGATCCCGGATATGATGCAGAAGCAACTGTGTCACCCAAAGGAGACAGGGTTGTTTTTACTTCCCTTCGCAGCGGTGACCTGGAACTATACACGATGAATATCGATGGAAGCGATATCAGACAGATCACCGATGAACTTGGCTATGACGGCGGGGCTTTTTTCTCCCAGGATGGGAACATGCTCGTTTTCAGGGCATCAAGGCCAAAAACCGAAGAAGAGGTTAGGGTTTACAAGGAGTTGCTGGTGCAAGGGCTGGTTATGCCGTCCAATATGGAAATTTTTATTTGTAATGCCGATGGATCCGGGCTAAAGCAGGTTACAAAACTGGGTAAAGCCAATTGGGCGCCATATTTCGATCCTTCTATGAAGAAGATTATATTCAGCTCCAATTACGCTTCGTCAAGGGGATACCAGTTCAACCTCTACATGATAAACCTGGATGGGACCGGCCTCGAGCAAATCACATATGATGGCGTTTTCGACGCCTTCCCGATGTTTTCCTTCGACGGAAAAAAGCTGATCTTTTCCTCAAATCGCAACAATGGAGGCACACAAGCAACGAATCTGTTTATTTCAGATTGGGTGGAATAGGATGGGAAGTTCTGAGTTCTAACCGGCAACCGCCGACCGCCGACTGTTGACCGTTATAGCTCCTCCAATTCCCTGTCGGGCATTATCTCACCAAGCTGGCGCAAAGCTTCAAGTGACTCCATGGCATCCTCTTCATTCAATAGCGTCAGAGCAGTTCCAACGTGGGCTAAAACATAATCGCCCACTTTGGCTTCGGGTAAAAATTCCAGGCAGATGTCGGTGACGACACCGTCAAAATCAACTCTACCCATTTTCATCTGAGCTGATTCATCAATCGAAAGTAGTTTTCCCGGAATTGCTAAGCACATTTTTTCCTTCTTTTAAATATAACCTGCCTGGAGGCATAAAATTATGCATAATAAAAGTCAAGTTTCACACATAAGTTTTCTGTATGTTGAATTTATTGCGAATCTAAATTAAGTTCGCAGTTCCCGGTTCGCAGTTCGCAGTCAGAAATAAGCCATGAGAATTCTGGTCATTCTAAGCGGAACTTTGCGTGTCCTTTGTGGAACTCTGTGTAACAATTTTTCCATATTTTTGCCCCATGCACGAACTATCCATCGCACTGAGCATTGTTGAACTCGCCGAAGAAGAGGCCAGGAAGGCTGATGCAATAAGTATTTCAAAAGTTGAACTGGAAATCGGCACGATGGCCGGAATAGAAACTGACGCACTTCTTTTTGCCTGGGATTCAGTGGTTCAGGGCACCATGGCGCAGCAGTCACAACTTGTTATTCACACCGTTGAGGCCGAAGCTCATTGCCTGGAATGCGGGAAAGATTTCCCGGCTGAGCATTTTTTCGTACAATGTCCCCATTGCAATAGTTTCCGTTACCAGATCACTAAAGGGAAAGAGTTGAGGATCAGCTCACTTTTGGTGGATTGATGTACCGATCTTCATGATCAATCCGGCTTTGTCCTGTAAAAGAAAGCCAGGAAGTACTTTAAATTTGACGGAAGGTCAGGTAAAGGATTTCACGGCATTATTTCCCGATAAAAACTTTTCCCTTCCAGGTATTTTCGCCGTCGGTAATTTGCAGGATCAATATGCCTGTGGAATTATGTCCCGCGTTCACAGTTTCGCGGACCTTCCCGTCGACCTTCAGATTATTCTTCTGGTAGATGACTTCTCCCAGTGCATTGGTCAACCGGATATCGAGGGATTTCATGGATAAGGTGGAGATTTCCAGGTTAAAGGTACCCTTGTTCGGGTTGGGATAAATCCGGATATCACCGATAGCATTTTCATCCACACCTTGAGAAGAGTAAACCTGTAATTCGAAGGACCCGGAGACTTCGCCGGTGTCGCAGTCATTGATACCGTAAAGCGTGATCATTGCGATCCCGGCATAACCGGCTAGCCAGTTTACGTCGGCGGTCAGGCCTGTTCCAGATATTGTCCCTGCTCCGGCAGGTTCAAGCATCCACTGGTAAGTATTGGCGTTTTCTGCGCCAGTAGATGTATACTGAGAGGAGGCAGTCAAATAGTTGTCGATGATGGCCGGGCCATTCGGTGTTGCCGAAACCCCGGTAAGCGGAAGAACAGTAACCCCGACAGTATCAGAATCAACACATCCAAATTCATTGGTGACAACCACCCAGTATTCTCCGACTTCAGTGACGGTAATACTTTGATCGGTAGCGCCATTGCTCCAGGTATAAGAAGCCATCCCTGTTCCTGCATCCAGCACCCTGGAAGTCCCTTCGCAGATATCGGAATCGGCTCCCAGATCAACCGAAGGAAGAGCATTTACTGTGATCTGCTGAATAGCGGTGTTGGTACATCCGTTCGTATCCGTATATGTATAAACAATATCGTAAGTCCCGCTGCCTGAAACCATTGGATCGAAAATGGCAGTGTCCACACCTGTACCGGAATATTCACCACCTTCGGGCATTCCCCCTGTAACTTCAAAAGGATCGGCATCCTGGCAGATTGCGGCAAAGGGTTCGAGTGTTACTTCCGGCAAGGCATTGATCGTGAGCGTGATCATAGTTGACTGGCTTTCACAATCTCCCAAAATCTGGGTAGCATAGAAAGAATAAACTCCCGGGTCGGTCAGTCCGGTTGCATAGCTGTTGCCTGTATCTACCAGGATTGTCAGTTCCGGGTCAGAATACCATTGCACGTTATCACCTTCAGCATACAGGTCGGGGATATTTCCGGCCTGGCAGACTGTGTCGCCGGCACCGACCGGAGCGGAAGGCACTTCATACACGGTGATGAAATCTGTCTTGGTAATGCTGTTGCTGCCTCCGACATTGGTAGCAGTCAGGCTTACGCTATATTGACCGGGGGTGTTATAAACAATCCCTGTCGGGTTTTGAAGGGTTGAACTATCCGGAGTGCCACCTTGAAAACTCCACTCCCATGAGGAGGGAAAATTTACAGAAAGGTCTGAGAAATTCACTGCGAACCCGGCACAAAATTCGGTGGTATCAGCAGTGAAATCTGCAACCGGTGGGCTCTGGATATCGACAGTCGCGATGCGTTTATGGATTGGAGTGCCGTTTGGTCCTTTGGCAATGATCTGCACCAGGTATGGTCCGGTGGGCACTTCAGGGCTGGCCGTTACAACGATCGGGACTTCACCAGGAAGGTTATTCAGGATGGTATCGTTTGGATAGCTTAAAGTGATGGTTCCTGCTCCCGGATTCTGAACCTGTGCCGAAATGATGACCGATCCAAAATAAAGTTTAACTTCCGGAAACTGGGCATACAAGGTGTCGCTGCCGGATACAGGAAGTGTTTCAGGGCTCACGAACATGGAATAATCCGGGAAATAAGATACAAAGCTGTCGAACTTTCCGTCACGGTAATCGGCCCAGGTTGCCATTGAAACATTGGAGTTCGAAACGATTCCATTGTAGTCACCCTGGTATCTTGGGTTACCGCCACCACCGCATGTGGTACAGTTTATAATCATTGATTCATTAGAGATGGCTTGATTAGGCGCAAAACTAACACCCCCATTATCCGAATAGGTGGCATAGATCAGGGCGCTTGTACTGGAGGGATCGTCACGGGTATCTATCCATTGGATATAAAACCTGCCGGTACTCTTATCACACCAGATAGCCGGCAGGAATTGATGGTTACTCTGTGGTACGAGGTCGTCATTTACTCTCACGGCATCGCTCCATGTATCACCTCCATCATCGGAATAACGGGAGAAAATATCGGGCTTATTGCCATCGCCCGGAGGATCGTTGGTTGCATATACGCAATACAATCTTCCACGATGCGGGCCCCAGCTGTTATCGGCCGCGATAAAGGGGTAAGGCCTTGTACGCATTCCGTTCACAGAATGCCTGCTATTCACAAATGTCCCGACATAACCGGCCCAGTTCTGGGACGATATGTTGGTAAAGCTCGTCCCTCCGTTGGTTGACCTGTAAAAAGTATAAGTTGAGTTAGTGGACGAACCACCGTTTGTGACTACATATACTGCACCTCCCTGGACGTCACCGAAAGCGCCGACACAGGGCATCATACCCGGAAGATCCTGGGTAGCCATTGTTGCCGTATTTTGAAAGGTAAGTCCAAGGTCCGTACTCCTGGCAAAATTACCGCCATTGTCTGCGGTCATAGTCGTATACACATTATTCGAATAAGGTCCACCGGTCTGGTCGGCGCAAATCCAGTTTTTATCAACACCCGAAATGGCTATCACCACAGAGCTCCAATTCTGGCCGTTATTACTTGAGGTGGCCACTTTGCAGCCCTGGATATCTCCTGCCCCGTACATATTCTCGAAATAAAGGTTTCCCAGGCTGTCATATGCTGAAACCGGATCCCCCCGCATGGTTGCTCCCCAGGAAACTGTGGAGTTGTTGAAATTCAAACCGTCGTTGGTATAATGAGCGGCAGTTGTATTAAAGCAGGTAAAATACTGGTTGTTTTGTTGTGGATTCTCTGATATGTGCCCCTCTGCAAAGTCAAGGCCGATTTTAAAATTGTCCCATCCATCGATGGTGATAACAGTTGTGGCAAGCGGTTCCCTGTTTTGCAAGGAATCAAAGACCCATTGAGGTACCTGGTCGAACCTGGGGTCATCATAACCGATCTGCGCTGTCAAAAGGAAAGAGGAAAAAAGGAAGGTGGCTGAAAAAATGAAAGCGACACATACCTTCCGGAACATAAACTTCTTCATTGTTCTGGATTTGAGATAATTAGTGATTTTAGAAAATTCGATAAAAAAAGGATAGAGTGTAAAAGTAATTATTATCCTTCATATTTACCTTTTATCATTTGTAATCCTTCAATAATGTCTGATTATTATTAAGAAATAAAAAAAAATTTCATTTCGACCGGGTATATTTTCAGAAAAACCGGATAAACCTATAAAAAGGATTATGAAAACAAAAGGATGGAAAAAGAGAATGGCCATGTTGCTCATTCTTCTTGTGGGGTGGCATATTACGGCCAGGCCGGGGGTCATTATTACAGGTATTTTGCATGGAACGCTGACGGGTGGTTCCCCGAAGGCTATTGAACTTTTTATCACCGGAACTGAAAATCTCAATAACTACGAAGTCTGGAGATCGCTCAACGGGGCGCCATTTGGATCCGGCACCGGGGCAATCAGCTCGATGAGCGGTGTTTTTACAAACACCTTCGTTTACCTGGTCAAACCTGATCATGTCAATGCATTCCATGATGTGTTCGGGAACGAGGGAATCTTCACCAATGTTGTTCCAATGGGTATCATCAACGGTAATGGCAATGACGGGTTCCAGGTAAGGTTGAAAGTCGGCTCTGTTGTGGTTGACCAGGTTTGGCAGGAAGATGCGACAGATTCGTACCGCGATAGTTATTGGTATCGAAAGCATGGGACCGGGCCTGATGGCGGATGGTTACCATCTGCCTGGGAAACGCCTGGGAATGATGCTTTGGACGGGTTGGATGAGGCCGGACTCCAGGCCGCGGTCCCTTTCGGTACTTATGCTGTAATGTGGCAAGGGCTAACTGACGACTGGAACAATAACGGCAACTGGTCGACAGGGATTGCACCTTCATTTCAGACAAATGTGCAGATACCGGAAACGGCAGCCAATTTTCCGGTAATCGATAATCTGCCGGAAAACCCTGCCGTTTGCATGAACCTGACGGTTGCAGATACGGCAAGGCTCACCGTTAACACTGGAAAAGCGCTGACAGTGCATGGAAATCTAATCCTGGAAAACCAGAGTCCTGGGGAATCAGATCAGGGACTGATCTTAAAATCTGTCAACAGCCAGGTTCCGGCCGGTTCCCTGGTCCTCACGGGAAATCCTTCCGGTACAGCCATATTAGAAAGATATATAGCCAAAGATAATGGCTGGCATTTCTTATCATCTCCGATGGTTGAGCAAACTTTTCAGCCTGAATTCGTCCCCGATCCAATGGATCAGAGCTTCGACCTTTATTACTGGGAAGAAAATGGCCCCCCGTCTGTAGGATGGATCAACATCAGGGATGATAACGGTCAATGGAACCCGCAATTCGGGGATGCTTTTATTCCGGGAAAAGGCTATCTTGTTGCTTATTCTGCAGCAAACAGCGGAGCATTGACCAGGATATTCAGCGGTTTGCTGAATTATGGCAACCAGGACATCCTGCTGGGCCATTCCGGGAATTACTGGAACCTGCTGGGAAATCCATATTCCTGTGCGCTGGACTGGTCTTCCGGAGGAATAGATAAGGCGGCCGTTGCGGCCAGTACTATGTATATCTGGGACCCGGGATTAAATGAAAACCTGGGAGGATACCGTGCTCATAACGGGACGACAGGTGTTCCGGCCGGAACGACCTCCATCATTCCAGCCATACAGGGTTTCTTTGTTCAGTCAATGGAGGCAGGAAATTTATCAATTGATATTTTAAATGATCAACCGTTGGTGCATGCCGGCCAACCTTTCTATAAAAGCAAAAAGGAACCGTCTGTAGAGCAAATCCGTCTGAAAATCAGTAAAAACCAATGGTCAGATGAAACATTGATCTACTTTGATCCGGCTGCAACCAATCAGTTTGACGCTGGATTTGATGCGGAGAAATTGTTCAATGGTCATGCGGACTGCCCGGAAATATTTTCAATAGCGGATGATCATCAGCTATGTATCAATATCCTGGCCGATGATCCTGCCTCTGTTGCACTGGGAATCTCTTATAATCAAGAAGATACACTGACCCTGACGGCCTTTGATTTTGAAGGAATACCGCAGGAAATCGGGATCTTTCTTGAAGATAACCTGCAAAGCACATGGCTTGACATGAGGGAACAGCCGGAATACCGTTTTAATCATATGCTTTTCCAGCCTGAGACCCGGTTTACGCTTTATTTTATGAATGTTGCCCGGCTGACAGAACCCGTTTTTAAAGATGAACCGGATTTCTGGTGCTTCGAAAACCGGATTTACGTGTCAAATCCAAGGAATATAACAGGGCATCTTCTTCTATATTCCCTGGAAGGAAGATGCCTGGAAAGTTTTAGAGCCACAGGAAGGAATCAAGTCATCCAATCTTCCTTACCAACAGGGTTATATGTGTTACGCTTCGTCTCGCAACAGTTTAATTCAGGACGGAAGATCTTTATTTACTAATTATCAAAATTGATATACCCATGAAAAAAACAAATATCACCATGTTTCTATTGCTGGTCGTGATCCTTTTTTTATCTGTAAATTCTTTTGTACAAGGCCAACCGCCTGACCCTCCGGGTGGACATGGCTTGAATGGCAATCATGGCGGAGCTGCGCCACTGGATGGGGGTAGCTTGTTTTTACTTTTGGGAGGAACTGTTTATGGCGCCTATAAGTTGATTCGTGCTAATCATAGAAAGAAAGAAAGATGATATTTGGCCACATCAACAGCACTAATTGTAAATCAGCTTTAATACTTCCGAATTATTTGCAGTGACAGCCCTCAGGAGATAGATCCCAGGGCTCAGGCCGGCTTCTCTGCCTGACCAGCCGAACTGATGGGAGCCGCTTTGCAGGCGTCCATTGTAAATTTCATCCACTTTCCTTCCGGATAAGTCAAAAATCTCGAGAGTCAATAGGGAAGGCTTTTCAAGTTCAATTTGAATGGAAAAATCATCAGACGGATTAGGGAAGACACGCATAAGACGGCCCTTTTCAATATCTTCTGCCAGACCGGTATGGATCTGGGGTGTTTCCAGCTGGATATCGGTGTACATCTTATATTCGCCTGCTTCCAACGACATGGACTCAGCCAGGTCGGTCACTTCAAAAGGCTGGCCGGTGAAATATTCGTACCATGCCCCTGTATGAGCAAATCCCGGCAGGATGGTCCCGGCATTTACATCAAAATTTCCCAGGACCACCACATTCATGTCTGGGTGGGCCAGGACGATTTTCTTGAGAGCTGCTTCTACATATAAGGTAAACGTTGCTGTTTCAAAAGCAGGATGTTCCGTACGCAGTTTGATCAGGGCGCCATAAAAATCGTAAAGGTATTTCCGGCGGAAATCGTTCAGGTAATCCCACCTGACAGGTTTTTCTCCGAGCCGTCCGTTATATTCTATCGAGTAATCATAGCCCATCTCTCCAAATTGCCAGATCATTTTAGGGCCCGGTACAGTGAAAAAGAACAGGGCATTCATAGCCAGGCGCCTGAAGGCCGTAGTGGTATCCTTGATATTGTAATCCGCCGTGGAATTTCCGTAAGTAACACATTTAAAAGCAAGACGTTCTTCATCGTGGCTTTCCATATAACCTACCACATGAGGGTCATTCCAGGTTCTTTTTTTATAATTGATCCAGGAGAAATCGGATTTTCCTCCGTCATGGTAAGCCATGGCAGCTTCACCATAATTATAATTCGCATTACCCCAAAGCAGGATACCATAATCAGCAAGCTCCTTTTCTTCGGTATTGTCGGCAAGGTGCTCAAATATAACAATGGCCTGAGGATTTCTCAACCAGATTTCATCTGCCATCCGTTTCAGCAACCTGATCCTGTCAGCATCATAAATACTGCCCCAGGGGTCATTTGAGCCTTTTATATTATTGCCGAATCCTTTCGTAAAGTCAAACCGGAATCCGTCTATTTTATATTCCGACATCCAGTAACTGTTGATACTATCGACAAGTTCCTGCGTGTAAAGGCTTTCATGATTGAAGTCATTTCCCCACTGGGCATCCGGGTTGGTGAAGTTAGAATTAACATTATACCAGGGATTCTCCTCAGACGGATTGTTTCCGTCGAAGTACATCTGCACCAGGGGGCTCTGGTCATAGGAATGATTAAGCACCAGGTCGATAAACACAGCTATTCCTATTTTATGACATTCATCAACAAATCGTTTCAAGTCATTCTTTGGTCCATAATATTTATCCGGAGCAAAATAGAATGAAGGATTATAACCCCAGCTGCTGTTACCCTCAAATTCATTGACAGGCATAAGTTCTATAGCATTGATGCCCAGGTTAAATAGGTAATCCAGCGAATCGATAAGGCCATCATAGGAATGTTTTGATGTAAAATCCCTGACCAGCAATTCATAGATCACCAGGTCAGTTTCGGCTGCAGTGGTGAAGTTATCCACCTCCCAATTGTAGAAAACCTGGTTAGTCTGGAGCACTGTGGCTATGCCTGTGGTTTTCCCGGCCGGATACTGAATAAGATTTGGGTAAGTGATATCTGAGATGTAAGCATCATTCCAGGGATCGCTGACCTTATCGCCATAAGGATCGCCAACCTTGATCTGGCCATCGATATAGTACTGGAAGACATATTCCTTGCCTGGTACCAGGCCGTTGATCTCCACCCAGTAACGGAGGCTATCGGGAGTAAGTTTCATGTAATAATCCTGGCTGATATCCCAATCGTTAAAATCTCCAATGACGTAGATATAGTCTTTATAAGGTGCAAAGAGGCTCATTACAACTGACTGGCTCCCGGTATAATTAATCCCGTCGCGGATACCGGCAGGCAGGGCTTCAACAGTGACATCAGGTCTGACATGATAGTAAAAAGAATCGGCTACAGCTCCGGTTTGGTTTTTTGCCATGGTCTTTACCAGGAATTTACCAAAATCCGTCGCGGTAATAGTATCAATCAGGTAATTACCAGTGTCTGCTTTGAGCAAATTTCCATCCATGAACAGGAAAACAGAATCGGCTTCATTGGCGTTGACCTCCGTGATAAATGATTCATTAAGTTGAATAATGACAGGGAATTGCTGGGGTTGACCAAAAGAGACCGACAGGCCGGCTTCGTAAACATCAATAAATATATCCCCGTCGGTTTCAGTTTTACCTTCGAGCCAGTTGCCACTTACCTGGATACCACTACGAAACACAAAAGCCATTTGCAGGATTTTCTCATTGGCAGGAACTCCGTAATAATCTTGAATATTGGGTGTGACCTGGAGAGAATATAAATCCTGCCCGATCCGCTGCAATTTAGTATCCGGGGTATTTTGTCCCCAGCTTGTTTTGACGTACTTCCAATCGAAACCGCCGGAGCTTAATTGAGTTATCACCCCGGTATGGGCATATACATCCCCGGTGTAGCCGGCCAATCCAGCGGAACCTTGCGTGGCATCGAAGGTGATCGTCACAGATTCTGTACTTATTGGCATGGGCGGGTCGGTTACCACAAGCTGGCCAAAAAAGTAAAATGGGATAATAAGCAGTTGAAGAGATAAAATGAATTTCTTCATGATAAAATCTGATTGATTGATGTTGTAAAGTTATTAAAAAGCAGGCTTGCAGCTTTTGAAAAATTCTCCCACACTTTAAAATTAAAGATGTTGTTCAGTCTGTTGGGCAATTTATCAAGATTACTGCTGCAAGTATCGCGATAAAAATTTTCTGAAATAACTTTTGTGATAAACAAAATCAAACTTTAGTACGATAAATATGTTTTTAAATAATTATTTTTATTATCTTTGGGTATTAAAATTATTCTTATTCACTTAAAATTTAAAACTATGAAAAGAAATTTACTTGTTTTCATGATCTTAGTGGCAATATCTGGTTTTTCGCAAGCCCAGGTCGTGGCAGACTTCGAAGCCATCCCAATGAATGTGATGTTTGGAGGGGCTGAAGATCTAAGCACGATGACTGTCGTTCCTAACCCTGATATGTCCGGCATTAATACCAGTTATTACGTTGTTAAATTTGTGCGTGATAAGGATGGCGTGCCCTGGGGAGGGTTCTGGTCAGCTTTACCCACACCGGTCGACGTGACCGTTAACAAGTACGTGCATGTAAAAGTTTGGAAACCCCGGATCAGCCCTCTAAAATTTAAACTGGAAGGAGGCTCTACCGGCACCCTCGAAACTCCGTCAATGTCTCCACAAACCAGCACCGGTGTGTGGGAAGACATAGTATTTGATTTCACCACATTAACCGGGCCCTATCCTACCATAGTATTTATGCCCGACTTTGAAGATCCGCTCACCCTTACTGAAGATATCGTCATTTATTTCGATGACATTATGGTAAACAACGATCCGACGCCGGCCACTGCAGCTGGTTATATCATTGAAGATTATGAAACCATCCCTTTGAATATGATGTTGGACGGGACAGAAGATCTAAGTAAGATGACTGTCGTCCCTAACCCTGATCCGTCTGGTATTAATGCCAGCAGTTACGTTGTTGAATTTTTGCGTGATAAAGATGGCGTGCCCTGGGGAGGATTCTGGTCACCACTGCCTACACCGGTCGACGTGACCGATAACAAGTACGTTCATGTAAAAGTTTGGAAACCCCGGATCAGCCCTATAAAATTTAAACTGGAAGGGGGCGACGCCGGCACCCTCGAAGCTCCGTCAATATCTCCGCAAACCAGCACCGGTGTGTGGGAAGACATGGTATTTGATTTCTCATCTAAAACCGGGACTTATCCAATCATAGCATTTATGCCCGACTTTGAGGATCCGCTTACCCTTACTGAAGATATCATCATTTACTTTGACGACATTTTAGTTAACAATAATCCCAATCCTATTGTTGAAGTCATAATGAATGTTGATATGCATGGCTCCGGACTCACTTCCGGACAGCCTGTTTATTTTTCAGGTGATTTCGGTGGTATCTATGGTAGCTGGACTGAACCGGGGATGAATGCAGCTAATGAGCTTATCGATCCCGATAACGATTCTATTTATTCCCGCACGATGGCTTTGCCGGAAGGCACTTATCAATTTAAGTTTTTTAAAGGCGCTGGCTGGGTTGGCGGCGAATGGGACGGGATTCCTAACCGTAAAGTCAGTATAATGGGTAATGTCACCCTTAATTACATATGGGGTGTCAAACCTGTCTTTGCCACCTTTAAAGTCGATATGAAAGGTTCCGGATTGACAGACGGCCCCGTTTCTATCGTGGGGGATTTCGGAGGACTTTACGGGATATGGAGTGAGCCAGGATTTAATCCTTATGATGCTATGGCACCTGATGGGACGATCGAAGACTCCATCTATTCAATTACTATGACCCTTGATGCCGTGGGTACCTACCAGTTTAAATTTTTCAAAGGCCTTGGCTGGATTACCGGTGAATGGGATGGTGATCCGAACAGATCAGTCGATATTACAAGTGACACCACTTTTGCTACTTTTCTCTGGGGTGTAAGGCCGGATGCTGGTTTTAGTGAAAACGAATTGGCAGGCAAAGTCACCGTTTACCCGGTCCCTTTTAACAATTACTTGAATGTGAAAACCCTTGTTGACCTAAAATCCATTTGCATTTTTTCGGCCATGGGCCAGCGATTCGTTAAAATGGAAAACCCGGGTGTGGGAACAATCACCGTTAACACATCACAATGGTCCACAGGGTTGTATTTCGTGACCTTCTATCCAAAATCGGGTATCCCATATACCTTGAAAACAATGAAATATTAAACTGAAAATTATTTCAATAAAAGAGGCCGTCCCATAAGGGCGGCTTCTTTAAAAAAAAGCTGCCCGGAAAAACCAGGGCAGCTTTTTATATTTGAGAGATTAATGCTGTTTACTGAACGATTAGCTTTTTGACAGCCCTTGAACCATTGTCACCACAGATATTTACAAAGTAGATACCGGGGGTGAGCTGGTTAACATTCAGAAGGATCTGGTCGCCGGTGCTTTGGAAGTTCAGGCGGTTGCTCTGTACTACCCTGCCGGCTATATCGGTCACATAAACATTGATGTTGCCGTTGAAGACATCGTTTGCCAGGTTCAGGTAAACATTGCTATTGGAGGGGTTCGGGAAGAGCACAACGAAAGCGCTGTAGTCTTCGATCTCATCAACCCCGGCGTTCCCTCCGAAGAGAAGGTTACCGAAAGAGGATGTATACACATAATCCTGCAGACCACCAACCCAGGCCATCATATAATCTATGCCGGTGCCTGAGTCGCCATCGCTGATAATAAGATCGAAGCCAATCTGTGCACCTTCAACCGGCGTCACACCAAGTTCAGACCACGGAATACCAAGTTCAGCGGTATATCCGTCACCTAAAGGATTTATCCCAAATCCCAGCAGTATACCTATTATTGTATCGGGATAAACAACCTGGACAACTGGTCCTGCAAACCGGAGATGTAAGTCAAATTCATCGTATGCTCCTCCGGATTTATTGCCATCAATAAAGACTTCACCCATTTCGAAATATGTAAGGAAAGCATCCTTTACGCTAAGTCCGATATAGAGGTAATCTGCATTATAGGTCACACCGAACAAGACTTCATTCATATCATTTCCTGGCATACCATTAACGATCTGGCACACAATCTGGTCGATTTTCCATTCAGCTTCAACAAGATTTCCATCGATAGTGATCGCAGACACCTTGGGGGCGGTCACAGTTGTGTTCACAAAATTATACTCTCCTGTTACGCAGTTGAAAGTCACAACATAATTGGTTTCGGTAGCCGTAACATCCAGCGGGACGGGGATATTGGAACCATCCTGAACACCAATCCCTGACGGAAAATCAACTGCACCCCAGTTCACAGCCCAGGCACTGTCTTCGCGGAATTTAATATAGATAATGTCGGCTGGATCTTCTAAGTTGCTTTCAGCTGTAAGCGTAAGGTTAGCTTTCCAGAGAGCGGGATTAGTTGTGTCGCGGGTCATAGCCAGGTCATCTGCCCAGCCGTTAAACTCCCCGATCAGGCTGATCTCGCCGCACAATTCCGTGTAGCTGTATGCACCTGTGCTGCAATTGAATGTCACGAAATAATCTGTAGTAAGGGCAGTGGTATCAACCGGAACCGGGATATTCGGTCCGTCTTGTACAGCAATGCCAACGGGGAAATCAGCTGCGCCCCAGTTCACAGTCCAACTGGCATTTTCGCGAAATTTCATTTCAGCGATGGTATCGCCGCCAGCCATTTCCTTAGTCAGCGAAATGGTGGTTCTCCAGAGGTTTGGATTTAACGCATCACGCGTCAAATTGTGATCACCGGCCCAGCCGTTGAATTCGCCGATCAGGCTGATTTGGCCGCACTGGCTGATTGCCTCATATGAAACAAATGAAACTAAAAACAGAAATAATAGTAATCCTTTTTTCATTTTTTGATGGTTTTAAATTAGTAATACTTATTTGCACACAAATTTAGGTATTAAATTAGCAAAAATCATTCCAGTGTGTATTTTTATAGCTTTGCTAGTTCTGTCTTTACTTTCCAACATAAACCTTATACTCCCACGGTTTCAACCTGACTGTTGCCCCTTTCCCGAAAGTGGCTTCCTCTTCGGCAAACCATTCTTTGTATTTTCCGGTAAAAGAAGTTCCCTTTAGTTTACATTCCTGCACATGGCCAGTGAGATTAGCCAAAACGAAAACCCTGTCACCTTCTTTCTCGCGCATGAATGCAAATACCGATGAGTCAGCAGTGGTTGAAATCCGTTCCATCCTTCCCCCCCACGACCCGTTCCATAATGGCTGATAGGCATGCTTTAAAGCAAAAAGTTTTCTATAAAATGGTTCAAGCCGGTAATCTTTCCAGTCGATAGTATCTTTTTCAAAAAACCGCAACCGCTTATTAAAAGCTGACTCCTGGCCGTTGTAAACCAACGGCATCCCGGGAAGGGTGGCAGTCAGCACTGCCATACAGATCGAACCTTCTCCCATCCTTTCAAACTCGGTGCCTTTCCAGGAGTTTTCGTCATGGTTGGATGTAAAAAGCATGCGGTAGGCATCCGCGGGATACAGCGTATCTTGCTTATTATAGTAAGTCTCCAGCGCCATGGCATTCATTTCTCCTTTGGCGATGGAATTCAGGATGTGATGGAGTTCCCATGCATATGACATGTCGAAGGCACGGGTATGATGTGGTTGCTCTTCGGCTTCGGCAAGCATGAAAACGGGTTTAATCTTATCGAGTTCGGCACGGGCAGTGTCCCAGAATTCTAAGGGTACCATGCCGGCTACATCACAACGATAGCCATCGATGTCAGTTTCTTCCACCCAGTATTTCAAGGCGTCAAGCATTCCGATCCATAGCTCCATGTTGTCGTAATTCAGATCAGCCACATCGCTCCAGTCGAAAGGGGAAACCATATGGTCCAGCGAGTCTTTCGTATACCAATCATGGTGTTCCGTGATCCAGGAATTGTCCCACGAAGTGTGATTGGCCACCCAGTCGATGATCACCTTCATCCCTTCCTGGTGGGCCTTTTCGACCACTTTTTTAAAATCATCCAGCGTGCCAAACTCCGGGTTTACACCTTTGTAATCCCTGATGGAGTAGTAACTTCCCAAAGTTCCTTTCCGGTTTTTTTCACCAATGGGATTGATAGGCATCAGCCAAAGGATATCAATCCCCATTTTTTTCAGGCGGGGAATATGTTCCAGGAATGCTTCAAAAGTCCCTTCCGGGGTATATTGCCTGATGTTTACTTCATAAATGGTGGCGTTGCGGCTCCATTCCGGGTGGGCCACGAAACTCTGCGGCGGAGCTTTTTTCACCGGGGCTTCCTTTTTGGGACCGGAGCATGCGACTAAAATGATTAAAACAAGAATTGGTAAGATTATCAGAAGTTCAATTAAAATCATATTTAAACCTTTTTTTTTCATAGCATTCGCTTATTAAGTATTTAAGTGAATTGATTATTTCTTTACTAAAACACACTTCATATCATCAGCAACAGTGATTCTGTCAAAAAAATCAATGAATTCTGTATAAGAAGCGGCTGGATACTTACCCTCATTGAGCTGGAAATTTCGCACAAAAATCAGAAAATCTTCCTTAAATTCAATGTTTGCTGAATACTCACCAAAAGGTGCAACGATATGAACCCGGGCCGGGACACTTTCCACTTTTAACGAAACAGGCAACTCATAAATAATTGTATCAATATCCTGAAAAGCATGCCTTATCACTATTTCAGTTTTCCTGTTCCGGACATTAGGAGGGGAATTAGCAATTTTTTTGGTACAGTTTAATGGCATCAGATACTTGGAATTCAGAATGGTAAGATAATTTTCAAAATTAATTATTAATGATTCCTCTATGGATGGAATGATCTCCCTGTTCTCCTTGTAATTAAAACTGATAACCTGAAATCCGGGGAATTTTAGTTTATCGGATATCATCCTTTTTTTATCAGTATCATCAGCCAGGAAGGCAGATAGTATTTCATCATATTTTAAGCCCCTGTAAACCGAATTAATCTCCAAAGTACCTTTTCCGGTTTCATCAATCCGGACATGTGATATGCTGGTTTCCTGGTTATCTTCAAGTCTGTAATTCCTCGTATGGACAATCTTACTCTTCGCCTTGTCAATTAACAACACGTCACGGTTATCAGTAAAATCGCTTATATAACCACATGGTAATCGCTGGCTGGTACATTCAAGCCAAAGGGTATCCTGGCCGACAGGGATGCAAAGGAATACATGGTTAAACTGTGAGGATGGGAATGATGTGATCAGTGAAGCTTCAGATTCTCCGGCTGATACAAGGCAATAATAGGATTTAATGCCGACTGCCTTAAGCATAGCCAGCATATAATTTGTCAATGCCTTGCAATCACCATAGGCAAGTCTTTGAACCGTTGAGGCACCAATAGGCTGCCAGCCCCCGATTCCGGTCTTAATATTGACATATCTTACCCTTCCTTGCATATATTCATAAATCCTGCGGATTTTATCATAATCATCACTGCAATCTTTTATCAGCTCTTTTAAAAATAAAGCAATCTCTTCTGATAAAATATCCCTTCCTTCATTCAAAGTATAAAACCAATCGCCTAAACTGGCCCACGAATCGACATTTCCTTCGAAACCTCCAATTTCAAATTGTGAAGGAGCCATGAGGACAATAGGAAAAATTTCCCGGGATGGAGAACTGTAAGGTTCACGTTCAATAGCCTTCAGGTTAGAAGCTTCCCAATAATATATTTTATTCTTTTCATCTGAAGTAAATTTAACCGATGAAGGAATGCTTCTCTCCAGATAACGAAAATCCTGGTTTTTAGGAATTAATGCCTTAAATGAACTTTTTTCAACTGCAAGATTATAAGCGGGCTGAGGGACCCAAGACGGATATTGAAAAAGTCCGTTAAACGTCACTTCATAGGAATATTCAACCGTAAATGGAACATTACGGATCTTTGGGTCGATAAATTTTACCCTGCTGTCCTCGAAAACAGAGAAACCTGAAATCGCACTGAAATCCTGGATATCTTCGGACGGAATTCTTTTGATCTGTTCCCCGTATTCATCAAAGACACGGCCTTTTATGGCTGAAATTGTCCGGAATTTATCATAAAACTCTGTAAAATTTGCATCATCAAGTCCGTTTTTGTTTAGAACCGTTATAGCATAAGTGACTTTCAATGTCCCTTTGCTGATTGATGTTACTTCAAAAATCTTTTCCTCATTTCTGATCACTGCCCGGGCCTTTTCTTTAAGTTCTTTGGGGATATCAGCTACCTTATACAACAATTCACCTGCGTTCAGGTAAGATAAAGGGACCAGGCAAAAACCAAAAATAATAAATCTGATCACCTTCATAATCAAAGAGTTTTAATAACAATTGGTTCAGAATGCTTTTTCACCAGCTCAGAGAAAAATGTCCGTAAATCAGCATACTCTTCTACAGAGAAAAAAGGTTTTGTCAGATTAAACTTGTAAGTAAGATACACAATATTTCCGACCGCGCTGATCTGGTACTGTATGCTTACGCTGTTATCAGGCAATTTCATAACCATCACTTTTGGTAATTCTACTATTTGTAAGCCTTCCGGTATAGTTATCTTAGAAATAAAAGTCATTTCAGAAGGAGTTATAAAATCTACCGGATAATTCCGTTCTTCCGATTTAAAAGGATTTTCTATGACTTGTTCAAAGAGGAGAGGGTATATATAAAGCATATTGCCGGCGCTGGTCACACGGTTCTTTATCCTGACATCATACTCTTCCTGTATGGGAAGGTAAATACTGTCGAGGCTTGAAATCCGGGATTTAATAATGCTCAGTCCCAGGTTGTTGTTTTCCATGTCCCTTAAAAATTCTTCTTCGGAATTAAACTTTGCGTAATCATTACGAAATTCCAAGGCGGCGTAATCATAACTATTCCGGTTCATTGTTCCGGTCATAACAAGATCCGGACCTATAGTCAGATCCACTTGAATCAGGGTTTTATCCTTTTTCTGCGGAATAAGATCCACCCAGTCAGACTTCATCTCGTCAATAATTCTGCCTTGCAGGTTAATACACCGTTCCGGAAGCATACCAACCGGGAGGTACTCTTCCGTTGCATCAACAAAATAGGGCTTATTATCAATCACCACGTAGGCAACAACATAATTAAGTTTATCAAGTGAAGGAAACAAAGGAGAAAGAAAACCGTTGCTCCTGGTACTTAATGCAACCGGAGTAACATTTAAATCAAGCTTTTTCAGGAGTTGTATCAGGATAAGGTTCACATCCGAAGAATTCCCGATTTTTTTGTTAAACGGGGTTGCAAGGTCTTCGGACGAAATATAAAGCGCTTCCAGCTCGTTCCATTTGACTGCATGTTTTACGTACTCATGGGCAGCTATAAGTTTTTCCATTGGGGTAGTACATGTCTGCTCAATTTCTTTCACTTTATTATTCAGAAAAACACAACCTCTTATAGCCATACCGAAATGACCACTCTGCATCAACCGGGCATTCACTGCTGCCCATGTGGTAGAATACTCCTTGTAAAATCCCGGATAGTTGTCGCTGATCGGAATGGAAATTCTGAGAATTTCGATCTCGAATTTGGTCATGTAATTGGTCGCATTCGCCATGTAAGGCTCTTCCTTGAATGCAGGCATATCTTTTGCAACAGAACGGATAGAAGAGCTTTCAGATAATGGAAGAAAGCCAAAATAATTCTTCCTGAATTCTATATATTTCGAATCTTCAATGAGCAATTCGCTCCATCGTACGGGAATGACATCCTGAAATCTCCATTCGCCAGGCAACCACGGATGCCGGAATTCAAGGTCTAATACTGAACCTTCCCTGACATTTGGCATCGCCACTCTCGTCCTGTATATATCCTCAGATACCCGTTCAAGGAAAATGGATTCAGATTTCAGTTTTGTCTCGACGATCTCCCCATTTTCAAGATTATAGGTAATCCCTCTAATAGCTGTTTTATCAGATGTGGGAAAAATCCTGTTCCCCCAGGTGGTCCCCTCTTTTTTAAATATCTTTATTCTTAAGATCCTCACAAAATCATAAGTGTGCGAATTAAAATACCCGTAGTTGCAAAGAATTGCCGCAACTGCACTTGTGTCCAAAGGATAGGCAGTCATTTCGAGATCAGCCTTGCTGACAGACCCATATTTTATAGGGGCTTTCTGTGCAAAAGACGGAATACTGATGACTGCCAATAAGGCAAAAGCAGAGATGATTTTCTTCAATAATTTGGTTTTCATAA
This sequence comes from Bacteroidales bacterium, assembly GCA_023229505.1. Taxonomy (NCBI): domain Bacteria; kingdom Pseudomonadati; phylum Bacteroidota; class Bacteroidia; order Bacteroidales; species Bacteroidales bacterium. Next base: position 73,805 of record JALNZD010000002.1, read on the forward strand.
TCAGGATTAATTTACGGAGGCAAGATATGAATAAAAACTTATAATTCAATCAACGCTTCCGGTCATTATTTCGAATGACCACGGCGCCAGGGTGATGGATAGTTTTCTTTCGTCCAGGTTGAAATTATTCCCGAAATTTGATTTAAACTGCGGATTTTCCATCCAATCCGGGAGGGTGATCTCAAGATTTGCAGGTTTATTGTCTTTATTGAAAATCACGACTGAAATGTTATCAAAGTACTGCCTGGCATAAGCATAGGTCTTATCATCAACCTGCAGGGTGGTAAAATTCCCGTAAATCAGCGACAGGTTTTCCTTCCTGATTTTAGCCAGCTTTGTTGCAGTTGCCTTTGTGGAGGATTCATGGGGATTGAGGCCATCAAACTTCATCATCCTCCTCGAATCCGGATCATTCCCGCCCGGCAGCCCGATTTCGTCACCGTAATAGATCACCGGAAGCCCGGGTATGGTCATATTGAAAGCTGTCAGCATCGACAGTTTACGGTAACCCAATGTATCCCCTACCTCTATATCCCTCGTCCAGCCGGCTGCTTTAGCATTTTCGCCGAATTTAAGGTCGCCGCCGGCATAGGAAACGAATCGCCCTCTGTCCTGGTTGCCCGTGATGTAGCCCATCAGGTTCTGATTGCCGTAAAAATCAAAGCTGGTCTGAAGCGTATTGTCGAGGTTGGTGAAAGGATCTGCTTCCCGGGCAAAAACGCCGATCGCCGCATCATACACATTGAAATCAAACTGCCCGTCGAGCATACCGGTATTTACATAGCTGGAAATCAATTCGGGCCCGCCATAGGTTTCTCCTATCTGGTAAATTTCCCTTCCTTCAGCCTGGACTACTTGTTGTTTCAGCTTTTTCGTCAGCGTCCGCCAGAAAATTTCCGGCACATGCTTGGTCGCATCATGGCGAAAACCATCCAGCTCGTATTTTTTGATCCACCAGGTAGCCGAATCGGAAAGCATTTCCGTCACCTCAGGCTGCTGCAGGTCGAGCGTGGGAAGGAAAACATCAAACCAGGTCGTAAGCCGGTACTCATCCCATTTTTCCGTGTTCATGGTGCCGTCAGGGAGATAAAGACTGGTAGTCCAGTTAGGGTGTTCGATATAATAAGGATGCAGAACATGAACATGATGGGCGACAAAATCCAGCAGGACATTTATCCCCCTGGCGTGAGCTTCCCGGACCAATTCCTTAAGGTCTGCCGGCGTTCCCATCCTTGGATCAATCAGCGTAAATGAAATGGGCCAGTAACCATGATAGGCAGAGAATTTTGTCTTCGGATCGTTCCATTGGCCATAAGCCCCTTTGGGGTTTAGTACGACAGGTGAAATCCATATTGTATTTACCCCCAGATCGTTAAAATATCCTTCTTTAACTCTTGCCGTGATACCGGCAATATCACCACCAAAATAATCTGCCTTGGGAAGAACAAGTGCAGGATTATTGATGGGCTCGTCATTAGCAGGATTTCCATTGTAAAACCGGTCGATAAAAACGTTGTAAATGATTTGAGCTTCCTTGTCAGATCTTTTCACAAGGTCTGCATCCATTACCACATTCCTGTTCTGCAAAGGGATGAGCAATTCATTCGAAATACCGTTGTAATTGAGGGAATAAACACGGATATATGACCGCTCAAAGCCGGCAGCTTCCTTTGGAATTGAAATTCCCAGCTCATCTTTTTCTATTTCCAGGTAACTTTTATCCAGGAGAATATTCTGCCAGAAGACAAAGAAATCCGAAGGCAACCGGGTCCATTTAACATTTATTTCATTTTCGGATTTATCATATTCAACCGTATATAAAAAAGGTATATTGGATTTATCCATCAGTCCGACTTTCATCACCGAATTAAAACCGCCGGCATTATTATCCACCGAATCGGGATTAGCGGGATCGAGCCTCCAGTGGTCATCAGTCACAACCTGATACTGGTATCTTCCCGGATTCAGGGGAAACGTCCCGGTCCAATTTCCATTTTCCAATTTCAATTGAGTTCTGGTAGGTGTCCATCCATTAAACTCCGCCGCTAACCGGACACTTTTATACACCTTGTTACCGGGGTCAAATGAATAGAGGAAATCCACCTTACGGCTTTTCATCACCAGCACTGACTGATAGCTGCCTTTGTTCCATATCCTCATCTCCATAAGTGGTTTGGCTTCCGGCGGAATTTTATATGCGATTGTATTTTTATCAGCTTCCATGTCGACTCTCTTTCCATCGATAAGGACCGAATCGATCAGTGTCACATACGGGACAAAGTCGGTAAGAATGATCTCTGACTGGTCTTTATCCAGGCGCAACGGAAAGGCCAGGCCCGTGACGAAGTGGTCTTGTGGAAGATGCTTCCGTTCCGTGCTGCAGGCAACAGCGACAATGATGAGAGAAAAGAGAATGATTTTTTTCATGGAAAGAGGTTTTTGGAAATGCAAATATCGGAAAGAAAATACTTGGTTTGCATTAGGTCATTGTAGAGACGTCACTACATGTGCAACGTCTCTACGATAACCTATCCTAAGAATTTGTAATTTTGCCCGGTATTCGAAACCAATTTAATCCAAACAGACCAATTTCCGATTATCATGAATGTCGCATCACTGAATAAGATTGCCCTGCCGGGAAATCCAATCATTTATGAGATTAATACGTGGATCTGGCTCCACGAGCTCAACCTGAAATATCGCAAGGAAATTACCCTCGCCAATATCCCTGCCAGGGAATGGGATGAATTGGCCAGCCTGGGCTTTAATGTCATCTGGCTCATGGGTGTCTGGGAACGCAGCCCGGCCGGGTTAATTATTGCCAAACAACATACGGGCATTATGAAAGACCTACGGGAAGCGTTGCCGGATCTGAAAGAAGAAGATATAGTCAGTTCGCCTTACTGCATCAAAGGTTACCATGTTGATTACCATATCGGCGGGTCTGAAGGACTGGCCATCGCCCGGCAGGAGCTGGCAAGTCGCGGCTTGCGGTTGATCCTTGATTTTGTACCCAACCATGTTGCACCCGACCATCCGTGGACGATTTCAAACCCCGGATTTTTCATCAGCGGGACAGAGGAGCAAATGAGCAACCATCCGGACGATTGGTACCGTGCCGGGAAAAATATTTATGCAAAGGCCCATGATCCTTTTTATCCACCCTGGCCGGATGTGCTTCAGCTTAATATTTTTGACGAAGGTCTGCGCAGAACGATGGTGGAAACGCTTAAAATCATTGCAGCACAATGCGACGGGATCCGCTGTGATATGGCTATGCTTGTCATGAATGATATTTTTTCTAAAACCTGGTCAGAGAAGGCGGAGCAGAAACCGGAACTTGATTTCTGGGCCTCCGTTATCCCGGAGGTCAAGCTACAATACCCCGGTTTTACATTTATTGCCGAATCATACTGGGATACAGAACCGGCTCTGTTAAATCAGGGCTTTGATTTTTGTTATGATAAGCGATACTATGATTACCTGATAGAAGGTGCGGAAAAATCAAGGCAACATCTTATAGAGATGATGCCTGTGCAAGAAAAATTATTGCGCTTCCTTGAAAATCACGATGAGCCGAGAGCCTCACGTCTTTTTTCCATCGGTAGGCATAAAGCAATTGCTTTGGCTTCACTTACCCAACCCGGAGCAAGGCTTCTGCATGACGGCCAGCTCGAAGGAAGAATGGTCAGGGTACCGGTATTTCTTTCCAGAAGGCAAAATGAGCCGGAAAATCCGGATCTGAAGATGTTTTACCGGCAACTGATGAAAATACTGAAATTTGATGCGATCCGCATTGGAAGATGGGCTTTAGTTAAGGTTTCGGGATGGCCGGATAATCTCTCCTATCTTAATTTACTGGCATGGGAATGGCTTGGTAACCATGAAAACCTTTTGTTTGTAATTAATCTTAGCGATCAGCCTGCCCAGGGGCTTGTTGAATCAAGCCATTCATATCTTCCAGGCAGAACTTATCAACTATTTGATGTTATTTCCGGGCAATTATTTGACCGGGACGGAGAAAATATGAATTACCCGGGGCTTTTTGCAGGATTGCAACCTTGGGGAGCTCATACATTTTTCATTGAGCATTGAGCATTGAGCATTGAGCAATTTAACACCTTGTCTTCTGACTTCTGTCTTCTGACTTCTGTCTTCTGTCTTCTGTCTTCTGTCTTCTACCCTAACTCCAGTACAAGCGCCGTCTCACCCGGAACATCGATCCCTTCTTCCAAAAGAAAAACCTTTTTGGTCACAACATTCTTCCCTCTCCGGTAATCTTTTAAAACTTCCTGAAAACGTGTAAGATCCAGTTTCCGGTTTTCTTTGTTTTTATTAATCACCACCATCACTGCATCCTCTTCATCATACCTGAAGAACACGTAAATCCCATCTTTTGGAATAAACTGCTTTAACTTTCCATGATGGATAACCTCTGAACCCTTCCGCCACTTCAATAAGGTTTTCAAATACTGCAACGCTTCTTCCTGCCTACTGTCAACTGTCAACTGTCTGCTGCCTACTGTCAACTGCCTACTGTCAACTGCCAACTGCCACTCGCCCAGCGGAAAATCCTGCCTGATAAAGCCATCACCATTCGACTTTTCACCCGTCATCAGAAGTTCTGTTCCATAATAGATCACCGGAATTCCCCTTGTAGTCAGGAGAACCGCCATGGCCATCTTAAATTTGTTCAGATCTTCGCCTATGCTGGTGTAAAACCGCGTCAGGTCATGGTTATCGGCGAAAATAGTGTTGCAGAAAGGATCAGAATAAATGAAATCCTGGGCCAGCACATAATAAAGCCTGGCCAGGCCGTTGGTCCAACCTTCCTGCTCGTTAAAGGCATCCTTCAGGGCATACTGCAAAGGGAAATCAGTAACCGAAGGCAGGTAGGAAGAATAGTCACCGCTAACCGGTGAACCTGCCTGCCAGTAAGCAGTGTGAGTTTCCTTCTGCTGCCAGGTCTCCCCTACCACCCTGAAATCGGGATATTCCTTCAGCACCCGTTGCATCCACTTCGTCATGAAATCTTTATAAGAATAAGGATAAGTATCCATCCGGATGCCATCCAGCCCGGCAAATTCGAGCCACCAGATGCTATTCTGCACCAAGTAGTTAGCGAGGATTTTATTATGTTGGTTCAGGTCGGGCATCGTCTTGTCAAACCAGCCCGTCTGCATTTTCTCCCGGTCAAAATCAGAAGCGTAAGGATCCATTGCTGTTTCAGCACGATAGTTGGAACGGGTGAATCCAGGGAATTGATGGATCCAGCTTTCCATGGGCATATCCTGTAACCACCAATGGTTGCTTCCGCAATGATTGAATACCATGTCCATGATGACTTTCAACCCTTTCTTGTGGCAATTATCTACCAGCGATTTATATTGATCGTTATCACCAAATCGTGGATCGACGCAGTAAAAATCCGTGATCGCGTAACCATGATAGGAATAGGCCGGCATATTATTTTCCAGGACCGGGTTAAGCCAGATGGCAGTAACGCCAAGGTCAGCGATATAATCCAGCTTATCGCTGATCCCTTTGATGTCTCCCCCATGACGGCCATTCGGATCAGACCGCCTGGCTGCTTCTAGCATACCTGCAACCGAGTCATTTCCTTTATTACCATTTGAGTAGCGGTCGGGCATCTTTGGTGATTTCCAGGTCAAGTATAAGATAATCGGGATTTTCGAGCCTGATCGTTTTTCTCAGGATAACTCCGGGATAATCGGCTATAACATTCGATTGGGCAATTTTATTCCCGTAAACCATCAACTGAAGTGATGAATCCTGCATACCTGCCCACCAAAACGGAGGCTCAACACGGTGAAAGGAAATCTGAGACAAGAGGATCAAGGACTGTAGAAAGATTGCGAAAAAAAGCAAGGTTTTCTGGAGGTATTTCATAACTGTTAATTTTGCTGGAAAAGGTTGCTAAAAGTAATGAAAATGACTTGTGAACATCTTCCATTTAATAAAATTTATAAGTCCTTCTAATAATCCTCCTCTTTTTACCGTAAACTTACACCGGAATTTGAAATGGCCATTATCGTTCCAAGTCCGGGTTGCTGTTAGAGTCAGATCATAATAGCCGAGAAACTTCCCGTTCTGAAAAAAAGCCCTGTACGAAAGTGAAGGGCTTTTTTATTCTCAGACTTCTTACGGATTTAGCCATTGAAACAGATTAATTCATACTTTTGCTGCAGGAAATAAACCATTTATTTCACATTTAAACTAATTGGTTGCCAGCAATTCAGGAGAACACTTTTTCATGAAAGATAAGTATTCTGATCTTTTCCAGGTCTGGGAGGAACTTTATCCTGAACAGCCGTCCGATATGCTGAAAGTTTTTACTGCCGAAATCGACCGGTTCATGACAGCTAAAACTCTTCCTCCATTAGAAAAGGAGTGGTATAAGGACGCTGTCGTTTATTCCCTTTATGTCGATCTTTTTAATAAGGATTTTGTCGGGCTTACCGCGCGCCTTGATTATTTGCAGAGCCTTGGCGTCAATTGCCTGTGGCTACTGCCTATCCTTGAGTCACCCATGCGTGATGCTGGTTTTGATATCAGCGATTACCGGAGGATCAGGAAAGAGCTTGCAGGCCTGGGTGAAAATGCCACGGATGACCAGATGCGTAAATTGTTCGGGAACTTCCTGAAGGAGGCACACAGCCGTGGATTACGGGTAATTTTTGATATCGCGACAAATCATATTTCCGAACATCATGCCTGGTTTAAAGAGGCCAGGAAATCGAAGGATAGCCCTTTTCGTAATTTCTTTATATGGAGCAAGGATGGCAAAGAATATGCCGATGCCCGGATCATCTTCTATGGCATTGAGGAAAGCAATTGGAAGAAAGAAGGTGATGAGTATTATTTTCACCGCTTCTTCGATTTTCAGCCCGACCTGAATTACCGGAACCCTCAGGTTCTCATCGAAATGTCGCGTAACCTCCTCTTTTGGATGGAACGGGGCGTGGATGGTTTCAGGGCTGATGCGATCCCTTATATCTGGAAAGAAGAAGGCACTGCCTGCGAAAATCTTCCAAAAACCCACGCTATTGTCAGGTTTTTCCGGACAGTGATCGACCTGGTCAGGCCTAATACGCTTTTACTGGCTGAAGCCTGTCAGAAACCACATGAGGTTGTGAAATATTTTGGCAATGGAGATGAATGCAATGCCGGGTATCATTTTCCGCTGATGCCTCAGATCTTTAAATCGGTGGCCATGGCAAACCGCACACCTGTAGTAGAAACCCTCAGCCTGGCAGTGACGCCGGAAATACCTGCCGGTGCCCAATGGTTTACCTTCCTGCGATGTCATGATGAGTTGAGCCTGGAATTGGTTTATGTCACCGAAGAGGACCGGAAATACATCCATGAGCATTATTGCCGTAAGCCTGAGTGGGACTTCCGACTAGGACAGGGGATTTCGGCCCGACTGGCAGAGCTGATGGAACGTGATCCCGCCCGAATCGGGCTGATCTATTCCATCATGCTTTCACTTCCCGGAACGCCGGTGATTTATTATGGCGATGAATTCGGAAAGTTCAATGATGAGGCTTATTACCAGGAAATGAAGACGACAGTGGGCAAAGATGATACCCGCTTCCTGGTCAGGGGAAAAATAGACTGGAACAGTGTCAAATCGGCACTTGCCCGGCCCGGCTCTTTCGAATCCCTTGTTTTTATCCAGGTAAAGACGATGCTCCATGCACGCAATGCTTACCCGGTTTTCGGCAGGGGAAAACTTTCCTGGGTGGACCTTCAGAAACCTGATGGCCGGCAAGCTGGTGAAATCATGGCTTATTACAGGAGGTTTGATAATATTGATATCCTGGTCGTTCAGAATCTCTCCGCTGATGAAATCAGCCTGAAATGGGATATTTCCTTCAGAAAAAGCCTGCTGGGTAAAGTTCCGGAAATCGGGAACGGCCGGATAAAGTTGCAAGGATTTGAATATTTTTGGTTGTTGGTTTAATTGGATGACAGATGCTGTCTCAAAAGTCTTAGAAAATGGAATTGCACGCATTTGATGCTGTTATTTTTGACCTCGACGGGGTGATCACGAAAACTGCCCTGGTACACAGTGCTGCCTGGAAAAAAATGTTCGACGGTTACCTCAGGGAGAGGGAAACGAAGTACGGTGAGCCTTTCAGGGAATTTACCCTCAAGGATGATTATCTTCCTTTTGTTGATGGAAAACCTAGGTATAAAGGCGTAGAATCATTCCTCGAATCAAGAGGGATCAGCATCCCTTATGGTAATCCTTCAGATGACACTAAAATGGAGACAGTCTGCGGGATTGGCAACAGGAAAAACATCGCTTTTAATGAAGCCTTGAAAACGGATGGCGTCCAGGTTTATGAATCAACCGTAGCCCTGATCCACCGGTTAAAAGAAGAAGGTATCCGCGTAGGTGTGGCTTCTTCCAGCAAGAACTGCAGGCAGGTACTTGAAACAGCCGGCCTGCTTGATCTTTTCGAAACCCGTGTCGATGGCGAAGTGAGCGCCGAATTAGGTTTAAAAGGTAAACCTCAACCTGATATTTTTACCGTGGCAGCTGATAATCTCGGTGTTACCTATGACCGTGCGGTAGTGGTCGAAGATGCCGTTTCAGGTGTGGAAGCAGGGCGAAAAGGTAATTTTGGGCTGGTCCTGGGCATCGCCCGCGAAGAAAACGAAAAGGAGCTGTATGCCAATGGCGCCGATATTGTTGTGAAAGATATGGCGGACTTCGGTTTTGAAAGCATCAGCCAATGGTTTAAACAAGGCTTTTTCTTCGATAATTGGTCGATTACCTATCACGATTATGTCCCTGGGAAGGAAAAAACCAGGGAGGCCCTGCTGACTGTCGGAAATGGTTATTTTGGGACACGTGGGGCAATGGCTGAAGCGGAAGTGGGGCAGTTTAATTATCCGGGGACCTACATGGCCGGGGTTTTTAACCGCCTTATCTCAAAAGTAGGCGGCCTTGATACTGAAAATGAAGATTTTGTCAATGTTATCAATTGGTTGCCAGTTTCATTCAGAATTAATGATGATGAATTTTTCGACATTAACAAGGCTGAAATCCTTGAAGTCAGACGGGTACTCCGGTTCAACAACGGCGTCCTTTATCGCAGGCTCGTGGTCAGGGATGAAAAAGGAAGGGAAACCCTGATCGGCACCCGTCGCATGGCCAGCATGGACAATCCTAACCTGGCCGCCCAGGAATATACCATCACACCCCTGAATTATTCCGGGAAGATTACAGTGAGGTCAGGGCTCCATGGCGACCATATCAATGCCGGGGTAGAAAGGTACGGCCAGCTTAATCAAAAACACATTGAACCTGTTTTGCTTGGTTCTGAAGAGAACATCCAATTCATCGTGGTTAAAACCACCCAATCGCACACAGTTATCGCTGCAGCAGCCCAGGTGACTGTTTTTGAAGGTAAAGACCGTGAATATGTTCACTTCCATAAGAGCCATACCGCGGGCAGATCACAGATTGAATTCACCCAACGGGTTCAGCAAGGTGAATTTCTGCGGGTACAGAAAATTGTCGCCCTTTACCATAATACCGGGCAACAAGAGGTTGACCCGCTGGAAAAAGCCCTCGAAATCTGTAAACAGTATAAAACCTTCGATGACGTCCTCGAAAAATCAGCATTAAGATGGGAAGAGATCTGGGATTGCATTGATATACGGATTGCCGGTGACCGCCTGGCCCAAAAACTGCTGCGTTTGCACCTCTACCACATGATGGTGACCACTTCCCCGCTGAATGCATCGATTGACGCGGGTATCCCTGCCAGGGGACTGCATGGGGAAGCCTACCGCGGGCATATCTTCTGGGATGAATTATTTATTCTCCCGTTCTACAATCTCCATTTTAAAGAAGTCGCGCGTTCAATTCTTATGTACCGCTATCGCAGGCTGGAAGAGGCACGTAAATATGCCCGCGAATACGGTCACCAGGGTGCTATGTTCCCCTGGCAAAGCGGCAGCAATGGCCGGGAAGAAACTCAGGTCATCCACCTTAATCCCAATTCAGGTGAATGGGGCGCCGATCATAGCTCTTTGCAACGGCATGTTTCACTGGCGATCGCCTATAACATCTGGCAGTATTACCATGTTACCGGCGATATGCAATTCATGGAAGAATATGGAGCGGAGCTTTTATTTGAGATTTGTTGCTTCTGGGCAAGTAAAAGTAAACTCAACCGGGTAACGGGAAGATACGAGATCATCAAGGTAATGGGCCCGGATGAATTTCATGAGAAATACCAGGATACGAACGAAGGTGGACTCAAAGACAACGCTTATACCAACCTGATGGTTGCCTGGATGTTTGAGAAAGCAGGCGAATTGCTTGCATCAATGGATGAGGAGAAGAAAGATGCGGTGCTGGAGCGGCTCCGGCTCACCAGCGGTGAAACGGAACGATGGAACGATATTGCTTCACGGATCAACCTGGTCATTTCCGGTGATGGCATCATCGCCCAGTATGATGGCTATTTCGACCTGAAAGAACTTGATTTTGAAGAATACCGGAGAAAATACAACAATATTTACCGGATGGACCGTATCCTGAAGGCAGAGGGTAAAATGCCTGATGAGTATAAAGTGGCCAAGCAGGCCGATACCCTCATGACATTTTACAACCTCAGCAAAGAAGAAGTCGACCGGATTCTGGACCGGTTGGATTACCGCCTTCCGGAGGATTACCTGATGAAGAACCTGAAGTATTACCTGGCCCGGACGTCGCATGGCTCCACCCTCAGCCGTGTCGTGCATGCCCAGCTGGCAAACCTGACGGGTGATCATCAATTGAGCTGGGAACTTTATTTCGATGCCCTGACCAGCGATTATAACGATATCCAGGGAGGCACAACCGCCGAAGGCATCCATGCGGGAGTCATGGCAGGGACCGTTTGGGTGGCCCTTGCATCTTTTGCCGGTCTGGATCTTCATGGAGATTTTCCCCGTTTTAATCCTAATCTACCGGAACATTGGAGAAAGATCAGCTTTTCCTTCAATTTCCGGGGAGATGAATATGAGTGTGAAGTAACCCGTGAAACCCTCCGCATCAGGGTGGACAGTGATAAAGCCGACAGCTTGAAAATAGGAATCATGGATCAGGTTTTTGATCTTGAAAGCTGGGAATGGATGGAATTTGAAATTTGAAATAAAAAAATACAGGTCATGCTTGGAGACATATTACTTATTGAAGATAAACACCGGAATGCCGGGGAGGCAATTATTCAGAAAATCCTCGAGAGGAAAAAGGATAAATTCATAATTGCCATATCAGGCGAATCCGGCTCGGGGAAGTCCGAACTGGCCCATGTTATTGCCAAGGGGCTCCGGAAGCACGGCATCATGGCCAAACCCATTCACATCGATAATTATTACCGCATTCATCCGCTGGAACGCACCGAATGGCGTAAGAAACACGGCATCGAAAATGTCGTTGGCTATGGGGAATACGACTGGGACGCCATCTATCGCAACATCGATGATTTCAAAAATAACCGCAAATCGACCATGCCTTGCGTTGATCTGGTCACCGAACAGATTGACCAACTAACAACCGATTTCAATGGGATCGGTATGCTGGTCATCGATGGTCTGTATGCAATTAAAACTGATGGGGCCGACCTCAGGGTGTTTCTTGAACTGACTTACCATGAAACCAAGAAAGCACAGGTTGTCAGGGGAAAGGAACCCCAGAATGAATACCGCATGGCCGTCCTCGAGCAGGAACACAGAATGGTACAGGCATTAAAACCTAAGGCCGACATCTTCATATCCAAAGAATATAAGGTTTTGTCCTGATAAATTGAATTCTATTTAGATTGTATTCTTTTAATAAAAAGGAACGATGGGCGCTGATCGGACTGCTATTTCTGCTGATCCCGGCGCTATTGATTAACCTGGGTATCGTTCCGCTTTATGCGGAAGAGCCCAGGCGCGCCGTGATTGCCATCGAAATGCTCATTCGCGGCAACTGGCTGGTTCCTACAATCAATGGTGAATATTATTATCTCAAACCCCCTGTCTTTAATTGGATCCTTGCCTCTTTATACGACCTTACGGGTGGTCCTTCGGAATTCATTTCCCGCTTTACGACCGTAGTTTCCCTTTTTATATTCGGCCTGATCATTTTTTGGGCCGGGAAAAAATATGTAAGCCTGAGTTTTGGGGCATTATCAGCTTTTCTTTTTGTGACAGCAGCCGGAAATCTTTTTTTCAATTCCCTGCTGGCGGAAATTGACATTTTTTACAGCATGGTTACCTATGCGAGCCTCATCAGCATGTTTCATTTTCAGCAGCAGAAAAAGTATTTCCTTCTTTTTCTGATGGTTTATTTCCTTGGAGCCATCGGAACCCTGACCAAAGGCCTCCCTTCCATGTTATATACCGGACTGTCGCTTCTGGTTTTCTTTATAGTAAATAAAGAATTTAAAAAACTGTTCAGCCTGCCCCACCTCGCTGGTATTTTACTTTACCTGATCATCACAGGCGGATACTTCCTGGCATACAACCAACAGGGAGATGCTATCCGTTACCTGCTCAGCCTTTCGGTTGAATCCGGCAAAAGATTTTCAGGCGATACCTTTTGGGATTATCTTCAGCATATGGCCTTGTATCCCCTGGATACGCTGATGAACCTCCTCCCGGCATCGGTACTGATCATTTTTACTTTTCGTAAGTCATTCATCAAGGTTATCAGGAGTAATTCCCTTATGAAATTCGCCCTGCTTATGCTGATCGTCCATTTCCCCATGTACTGGCTCCCCCCGGGTGGCAAGCAACGGTACATCATCATGCTTTATCCTTTTATTGTCCAGATCCTTACTTATTTCTACCTTAATAATTTTACAAAAGAAGACAGGAAATTCAGGGTCTTCAATATAATAATCAGTACAGCACTTGCTTTTGGAGCTATTGCCTGCCTCGTTCCTTTATTTGTCGGGCAAATGAACTTTATTCCAAACCTGTTGCTGATTTGCCTGTCTTCATTTATATTGATGGCAGTAATTTTTATTTTTCAACTTAAAAAACCGCTCTATTCCATCTTCTCCTTATTATTTGCGATGGTGGTACTTCGGTTTTTATTCGGTTTTACTGTTTTGCCTGTCCGTGCGACTGAAGGGGTCGCCCCGGAAAACAGGCAGGCCGCATTAGACATAGCTGGGATTATCCAAGGACAGCAAGTGTGCATATTGCGGCCAACCTATTTTCCCATGCAATCTGTTTTTTACCTGGAAAGGGAACGGAATGAAGTGGTGCCAATCAAGGACCAGGTAGTTCCGGGCGAATTTTATATTGTGGAAAAGATCATCCTTCAGGATTATTCTGTCCGGCGTGAAACGGGAAACCTGGCGATATATCCTTTTCACCCGTTTTCCGACCTTTTTAGCGGAGGCGACAAGGCCAGTTTATCCGGATATACCTATAAAACCATTCTTGAGTTTGAATTACAACGACGCAAGTACCTTTTATTAGTTCCTACTCATCTACATCCCTGACAAATAAGACCAGTACTGCGGCTATTACCATCGAAATCCCGCCAAGGATAAGGGCATATATCGCCTCCCCATCGGCAAATGATTTGACGAAGAAGCCCAGGATACTGGCAGCCAGGATCTGAGGGATCACAATAAAAAAGTTGAAGATCCCCATATAGGTCCCCAGTTTGTGCTGAGGTAACGATCCTGTGAGAATCGCATAGGGCATGGCCAGGATACTGGCCCAGGCAAGACCGATCCCGAGTTCGGAAATGATCAGCATATTTGGATTTTGAATAAGGAAGAAAGAAGCCAGGCTGATGCCGCCCACTAAAAGGCTGATGGCATGTGCCCTTTTCCTTCCGATCACATTGGCTAACCCGATGATCAAAAAAGCCATAATGGCAGCAAACCCATTATAAACGGCCATCAGGACCCCAACCCAATCGGCACCCTTGTTGTATTCTTTATTGACATGCTGCAGGCGATCAATGATCTTTGGGTCCAGCTTGAGGAATTCATTCCTTTTTGAATCCGTAAAAAACTGAACGAGCTTCATGGAAATGGCAACTTCCTTGCCTTTTTCAAACCGGTTGCCCAAACGGGCAAGTTCCTTCCTGATCCCCTGAGTTTCATCCTGAAAGTCGGCCGTATTTTCACCGGCTGGTTGATCAATAGCCATAACTAATTGCTGAAAAGTATCTTTATCCAGCTTCATGTCGTATTTTGAGCTGGTTACCGCAGCAGTGGTATAGATCCACATAGCGAACAAAGCAAACCAGGAAAAAAATTGCACAATGGCAAGCTGTTTCATCGTTGTGGGCATCTTAAAAAGGTCGTTGATGACCACCACGAAACCATTCCGGTCATTTCCATTACGAATGAGAAGGCCGGTTATCAGTTGAATAAATCCAAAAACAAGCAGGCCGAATGAAAGAATGAATAATTCCGCCTGCAATTTGTACCAGTATATCAGAACAGATATGAGAACACCCGCCAGGATCCAGTAATAACTTTTATTCATAAAGCGTTGTGCCGGTAAAATTTCATCCCTTTCTTCCCTGGTTTCAGCCTTGTTCTGCTGATCAGTCTTGTTAAACTCTTTCATCTCTTCCGGGGAGTATTCCTTCGTTCTAAATACGGTATATAGCACTGCCAGGAAAAATACCGCCGCACCGATATAAAAAGAAAACTTAACCGAAGGTGGGATCTGACCTTCAGGTGCAGTATTCTCAATACCAAAGAAATTGGTCATGATGTAGGGCAATGCCGAAGCCACCACGGCGCCGGTGCCGATAAAGAAACTCTGCATAGCGAAACCCATGGTCCTCTGGCGGGCAGGCAGCATATCACCAACGAAAGCCCTGAAGGGTTCCATGGAAATATTAATAGAGGCGTCCATGATCCAAAGCATTCCGGCAGCAACCCATAAAGCAGGTGAATTGGGCATGATAAGCAATGCCAGGGAAGCCAGGATAGCACCCGCAAGGAAATAAGGACGCCGACGTCCAAGCCGCGTCCACGTGTTGTCGCTCATATGCCCGATGATAGGCTGAATGATCAGTCCTGTGACCGGGGCGGCAATCCATAAGATGGGAATATCTTCAACTTTGGCCCCAAGGGTTTCAAAGATTCGGCTCACATTGGCATTTTGCAAAGCAAAGCCAAACTGAATGCCCAGGAAGCCAAAACTCATGTTCCATATTTGCCAGAACGATAATTGTGGTTTTTGTTTCATCGGGGTAGATGTTAATTAATAAGCAATTATAAGGATAATTTCTATGTGATGAGATGGCATCTCAAACTTAATAGCAGATTGAGATGTCATCTCAATTAATATATATTTATCGTATATTTGAACTTCTAAATCAAGACAGACAATTCTCTTATGGCTAAAATATTTAAACAAAGCGATTGTAATCAATGTAAAAAGCGGATCGAGGTATTTAAAGTTTTACGCGAAGAGGATTTTAAAATTATTGATGAAAAACGCTATGAGGTTTTATACCATTCCGGAGAGACTATCTTCAAGCAAGGGACATCATTCACCCATACAATCTGCATACTCGAAGGGCTCATTAAGGTTTACCTCGAAACAAGGAAAAGAAAAAACTTCATCCTTTCATTGATTGGCCCTGGTGAAATGATTGGCAGCCCAGGAATGTTTACCGATAACATGCATCATTTCTCGGTCGTCGCTGTGGAAGACACGCTTGCCTGTCATGTGGAAAGGCAGGCAATTGAAGAGCTTATCCGCACCAATGCACTTTTCGCCATTGAGATGCAAAAAAGGTCCAATTTGCGCGATATCCGCCATTACAGGAAATTCAGGACACTTGCACAAAAACAAATGCCAGGCAGGGTGGCTGAAGTTATCCTTTACCTTTATAATAGTATTTATAAATCCAATCCATACACCCTGACCATCACACGCCAGGATATAGCTGATCTGGCGTCTATCACAAAGGAAGGCACCATCCGGGTCCTGAAAGACTTTAAAGATGCAGAACTGATCTCGTTGAATGGTAACGAGTTGAAAATTCTCAATGAAAAGGCCCTGTTTAACATCTCTGAAAACGGCTAACCCTTTCTGACCTGAAATTTATATTCATTCTAAATAAAAATTCAATCAGCATTTGAATTTTCCTACCAGATTTCAATGCATTGATCTTCTGTTTTTTACATTATATTATTTACTTTTTTTTAATTTCTAATTGATATATATCAATATATTATTGTTTTATTATATATTTCTTTTTGGATAAATATCACCACTCAAATACACATAAACATTAATGAATGTGAGTAATATTGCCTCACTATTTTTTAAAATTCTAAAACAACGCGCAATATGAAAAAATTCAAATTACTTTCAATGCTTTTTTCAGTGGCCATTGTTGTGTCACTGATCGTAATCAGTGCCTGTACCAAGGAAGGCCCTGCCGGCCCTGCTGGTAAAGACGGTACAAACGGAGAAGACGGGATTAATGGAACCGACGGCACCGCTGTATGCGGAACATGCCATGACAACTCTGAAACAGTGGAAACAAAAATTGGCCAATGGGCAAATTCATTCCATGCCACTAGCGGACTCCAGTTCGAGAACGGAACCACCTGTGCCCCCTGCCACACCAGCCAGGGCTTTAAAGAAGTACTCCTCACTGACAGTACAGGAGTAGTTGCATCCCCTGAGAATCCGTCAAATATTAACTGTTACACCTGCCACAAGATTCACGATACCTATACCGGAGCCGACTGGGCACTCAGGAAAACCGAAGCATCTCCTTCCTGGCTGGCACAAAATACTTTTGACTTTGGCAAAGGCAATCTTTGTGCTCAGTGTCATCAGCCGAGAATCTCATACCAGGTTCCTGATGTTACGCAGCCTGATGCAATTTATACTGTAACTTCCACGAGGTTTGCCCCCCATTATGGAGGCCAAAGTTCAACACTGACAGGAACTGCGTATTACCTCGTCGGAACCGGATATAACAACAGTTCGCACATCAATATCGAGAATACTTGCGTTACCTGCCATATGGCATCAGCTATGGGTTATGATGCAGGTGGTCATACATTCCGTATTTACAATGAAGCTGAAGGAGAAATTAATACCGCAGGCTGTGAACCCTGTCACACCGCGGATGAAGCTATTACAAACGTTGAAGAGTTGCAGGCAGATGTTACATTACTCCTGGAAGAGCTTGGAACCTTACTGGAAGCCGCCGGAATTTACAATCCGGCCGGAACTGGCGGATATGCCGTTAAGGGTGATTATCCCAACAAGGTTGCCGGCGCTTACTGGAACTTTATCAGCGTAAAATATGACTTGAGCCTGGGTGTTCACAATCCGAAATTCGTTGAGAAGGTACTTGAAAATTCAATCGCATCCCTCCAATAAATATGGTATTTAATTGATAAAAAAGGCTTCAGTCTAATGAAGCCTTTTTTTATTTAAATTTGAAAAAACAATCGATATGAAAAAGTTTATCTTACTGATTATTGCCCTGATAGGGATCATGGCCTGGCAATCATGCCAGTATGAATGGCTCGATCCTGTTGATTATGTTCCTCCGCCACCTGGCGATACTACCAGTTTCTCTATGGAAGTCGTTCCTATCTTTACAGAGAGTTGCACCAGCTGCCATTCAACCGGCGGTATACCCCCTGATCTGACCCCAGCCAATGCTTATGCTGATCTTTTTGCTGAAAACCTGATCGACGTGGCTACCCCTGAAAACAGCAAACTCTATATCAAGATGGCAACAGGGGGCAGCATGAACCAGTATACCAAAGTCGGTGACCCGGAGATCGTCTTGCAATGGATCCAGGAAGGTGCACTGAATAATTAACGGGATTTTCAATTTCTTAATTCAATAAGGATCATGAAAAAAATTATAATCGTACTCTTCCTGGCATGGTTCGGCACCAGCTCTATCCTTGCCCAGGATACTCAGGAAGCAAAACCTGCTGTCAATGCCAACAAAAGCCTTCTGGGATATTTCATTGTCAAGGAGGGAAAACCGGTCAGAACTCCCTATGATGGCGGAATGCTGATCGATAACCAGACCAATGTCATGCCATCGGCTAAATCACTTGAATTTACGATGCAGCACCGGTTTGGCAGTATGGAAAACGGATTGTCGGATTTTATCGGTATATATGGGGCAGCCAATATCCGACTAGCCCTTAATTATTCCATTACCGACTGGGCCCAGATCGGGATTGGCACCACTAAGAATTACAAACTTCAGGATCTCAGCCTTAAAGTCAACATCCTGAAACAAAGCCGCGACAATAAATCGCCGGTGGATGTCACTTATTATGGAAATTTTTCGATTGACGCACGCGACAAGGCGAAATTCGGGGAACAATACAAGTTTGGAAACCGTGCTGCCTACTTTAATGAGCTGATGGTTACCCGTCAATTCTGCAAGTGGTTCACCATGACCGTTGGCGGGAGCTTCACCCACTTCAATCAGGTGGATTCCCTATATGATCATGATAAGATTGCCTTACACGTACTGGGAAGGATTAAATTCAGCCCGCAGTCGTCTATTATTATCAACTGCGACCTGCCCCTGAAAATTGATGGCATCAAGGAATGGCTCGAAATCAAAGATCAGCCCAAATATAATTTCGGGATCGGTTACGAAGTTGCCACAGCCACGCATACCTTCCAGGTTTTTGCAGGATCAGCAAACTATCTGGTACCCCAGTACAACGTAATGAAAAACCAGAATGAGTTCTTCAAAGGCACCAGGAACATCTTTATTGGTTTTAATATTACCCGTCAGTGGAATTTTTAAAAAATAGTCAATGATTACTGATTTATAAGGGTGCATTTTCCCATTTTAAGATGGCGAGATGCACCCTTTAATTTTAATCTATTTCTATTCTCATCATTATTACTCATAAATAATTGTGTTTCGAATGTGGAAATCATTTACTGTTTTACTGTTAGTCATCCTGAATGTCGGATTAACAGCTCAGGATACGGCGCCTGGTTCACCTGAATCCAGGGATTCCAATCACAAATGCCTGAAATGCCACGGCGAAAAATATTTCTCCTATTATAACGAATCGGTTGGAAGTGATGTGAAAGAAAGGATGAATCCTTATTACATCATTGACTCAGGCGCTTTCTATAAATCAAACCACAGAAGCTTCAGTTGCACAGACTGCCATTCCTCTGAATATGCCTCCAGCTTTCCACACCCTAATGAACTCAGGTTTGAGCCCCAGCTTATTTGCCTGGATTGCCACGGAGGAGATGATAATTTCGCTCAATATCATTTTGAAACCATTAACGAGGAATTCCTTGCCAGTGTTCATTCAGAAAAGCACAGTGAGCAATTTACCTGCTGGATGTGTCACAATCCTCATTCTTATCATATCAGTGCGAGAAATAATGAAAACCTGGCGGAAACAATCCGGTATGACAACCAGATCTGCCTGGGTTGCCATTCAGATGCAAGCCGTTTTGGCCTTCTTTCAGACCGGGATATATTTAATATGCTCGACAGGCACGAATGGTTACCCAATCACCTGGCACATTTCAAAAGTATCCGGTGTATCGAATGCCATGCCGAAGTCAATGAAAATATCCTGGTCGCGCACAAAATACTACCTAAAGAAAAAGCCGTTAAAAAATGTGTTGAATGTCATTCAAAGAATTCATTGCTGCTTGCTTCTTTGTATAAATTCCAGACCAAGGAAAAAAGGGGGAAACAGGGGTTCCTTAATGCTGCAATCCTGACCGAAACCTATGTTATCGGCGCAAACAGGAACTATTTGCTGAATATCACCAGCCTGGGGATCTTCGGCCTGGTCATCATTGGAATATTAATTCATGCAGTGATGAGAAAATTACATTCAAAAAATTAAAGTGATTATGGCAACTGTTTACTTATACCCTATCTGGATACGACTCTGGCATTTATTCAATGGCCTCCTCTATTTAGTGCTGATCCTTACCGGCCTGAGCATGCAATATTCCAATCCGGAATTTCCCATGCTGAGATTTGACCTGGCTGTTTCGATCCATAATATCAGCGGCATTCTTCTTTCCCTTAATTACCTGCTTATTATTATTGGAAATATTGTTACCACGAACGGCAGGTTTTACAAGATGAAAAGAAATGGATTCACAGAAGAGCTTACGCGCCAGGCCCGTTATTATCTGTTAGGCATTTTTAAAGGGGAAAAAGCCCCTTACCCGATCAATAGCGAAAGAAAATTCAATCCTTTGCAGAAAATCAGTTATGCAGCGGTATTATATTTCCTGATGCCCCTGACAATTATCACCGGATGGGCAATGATCTTTCCTGAAATAATCATTTCTGACAAAATCTTCGGCACCAGTGGTTTGCATTTTACAGACCTTGTGCATATTCTGATGGGATTTATATTATCAATATTCATGGTTGTGCATATTTACCTTTGCACAATCGGTAAACCGGCCGGAACGCATTTCAGGGCGATGATGAGCGGTTGGCACCATTCTGAATAAAAAATAGTATCTTTAAATCCTGGAGAAAAATACTCTACTTATGAAATTTAATGATTTAAAGCTTCCAAAAACCGTTTATAACTGGACTTCCATTATCGGTGCCACTATCGCACTGATCAGCCTGTTCATGATCGTTTTTCTTTTCGTGATCACTTCACTTTTCAACCAGGGGGGTTCCTATATAGGGATAGTCATTTATATCGCCTTACCTACTTTGTTGGTAATAGGATTAATCATGATCCCAATTGGGATGGTTATCAGATTTAAAATACTGGCGAAAGAAAAGGAAACAATGGCCACACCCTGGCCTTCTATCGACTTTAATGAACCCAGGCACAGGAATGCTTTTATGATATTTTCGGTGGGTTCGACTATTTTCCTTCTCCTGTCAGCTGTCGGAAGTTATGAAGCCTTTCACTATACAGAGTCGGTTGAATTCTGCGGTACATTATGCCATGCAGTTATGAAACCTGAATATGTAGCATACCAGAATTCACCGCATGCCAAAGTCGCCTGTGTAGAATGCCACGTGGGATCCGGAGCTGATTGGTATGTCAGGTCGAAGCTTGCTGGACTTTACCAGGTATATGCCGTAACCACGAACAGTTTCCCCAGACCCATTCCGGTTCCGATCAGGAACCTGCGCCCGGCCAGGGAAACCTGCGAAGAATGCCACTGGCCTGAAAAGTTCTATGCAAGGCAGCTCCGGATCCAGCGGCATTATTTGCCAGATGCTGAAAATACAGAATGGGATATCCATCTCCAGATGAAAATCGGCCCAAACCTTAGTGCACTTGGTTTGCAGGAAGGCATCCACTGGCATATAAATTCCGATGTCAGGATCGAATACATCTCGACTTCTCCCGACAGAGAGATCATTCCCTGGGTTCGTTATACTAATTTGAAAACCGGTGAGGTTTTAGAATACGAGGATCCTGAAAACGCCTTGCTTCCTGGACAAATTGACTCACTCGAAACCAGGCAGATGGATTGCATGGATTGTCATAACCGCCCTTCACATAATTATCAGACACCAATTTTTTCGATTAATACCGCTATCACGGCAGGTTTGATCCCTAAAGAACTCCCGGATGTTAAAAGCATGGCCTTGCAAGTAATGAACACAGAATATTCCACGACCGATTCTGCCATATTGGGTATTGAAAAGGGAATGAATGAATATTATTCTTCGACTTACGAAGAATTATACAAAAATAAACCCGAACTCATCCAACAAGCCATTAAAGGCATCCAGGATACTTATCAAAAAAATATATTCCCTGAAATGAAAGTTAACTGGGATGCATACCCTAATCACATCGGGCATCTTGAGTTTAACGGCTGTTTTCGTTGTCATAACGACCGACATACCACATCGTCCGGCAGGAAAATATCGCAGGACTGCAATCTTTGTCATTCCATTGTTGCACAGGGAACCCCGGGCAATATGCAGGTTATTCCCGGCATCGATCAATCGCTTGAATTCTATCACCAGGATGATCCGGATCAGGCATGGAAAGGCAATTTATGTTCCGATTGCCACCGCGATCTTTATTAGTCACAGGCATCTTCCGATACTAAATTCAGGGCGCTGTCGTTTTATATTTTATCTTTGTTCAGGATATATTTAATGAAAAAGGCCCACCATGAAAAAGATCATTTTTTCCCTCATTTGTTTTCTTCCCCTGCTTGCTTTCTCACAGGAAAAGAGCAAGATTATCGGGGAAACTACCGCCAGACGCGTCAGCGTTGGCGTTGAACTTTACCAGGATTTCTGGATGAACTGGCCTAAAGGGATGAACGTCCATGCGATCAACCAGGGCGGTGGTGGTTTTGTCATGTATAATATCCCATTCGGGGATAGCCCGGTTAGCTTCGCAATCGGGGCAGGATTGGGTTTTCATAATCTTTATAGTAATACCACTATCGAAAATATTAAGGCCGATACGATCAGTTTTACTGTTATTCCCGATTCCATCAGTTATAAAAAAAGTAAACTGGGACTGACTTACCTGGATATTCCGCTGGAACTGAGGCTGGTTACAAAAAGCAAGTTCAGGGTATCAGTGGGTGTCAAATTAGGATACCTGCTCGACGCAAAAACCAAGTTCAAAGGTGAAAACCTAGCTGGAGACCAGATCATCCAAAAAAATAAAAAGGTAGATAATGTCGACAAGTTCCGTTTTGGTCCTACTATCAGGATTGGATACAACTGGTTCCAGGTTGTGGGCTATTTCTCGGTCACGAAAATCTTTGATAAAGGCCTGGGGCCCGACCTTTATCCGATCTCTGTCGGGATCACCTTTATGCCCTTCTGAGCATTTCCGACCCTGTTCAGGTTTTATAAAGGAACAGGGCGACGATCGTAAAAAATCCTAAAATAAATCCGGCGTAGATTTGGGCAGGAGTATGAGCCTGTAGCTTCAGTCGTGCAAACCCGATAAGTCCTGACACAAGGATGGTTACAGCGATAAGGCCGAAATAGGAAGTTCCAAGAAAATAAGATAAGCCGGCCATCATTCCGGCCAATGCGCCGATTGAGGCCATGTGACTGCTGATCTTCCACAAAAAGTTAATGCCCATGACCAATATATTCAGTAAGGTAGCCCCGATCACGAAATAATAATAGACCGGGGAAATCTGCAGACGTTTGAGCATATAATAAGTCAGGTAAAAGAAAATAATGCTTACGATATAAGGCAGTGTCCTGTCTTCCCGTTTAGAGAGATAGGTCGTATTTACTATACCGCTTTTAATCATTACGATAAAGAAAAGGGTCGGTAAGATACAAGTAGTGAAAAAAACCAGCCCCATGACCAGCCATTTTGCTGATGTGGGCATCAGGGCTGAAAAATAGGCAGGCATGGTCAGCAGAATGGCGAATGCGTAAGTAGGTACAAACAGCGGGTAAAACACAACGGATATAACCCGGGCAATTCGCTTTTCCATCAGGATTGTATTATACTGTAAAAGTAAGTGTTTTTGCTCAGAGTTCTTTCCTCAGCCTGGCGACCGGAATATTGAGTTGTTCCCGGTATTTGGCTACAGTCCTGCGGGCGATATTATAGCCTTTGTCTTTCAGTATCTCTGTGAGCTGCTCATCGGTAAGGGGTTTACTTTTATCTTCCGCTTCAATGAAATTTGAAAGAATTTTTTTGATCTCACGGGTGGAAACTTCCTCACCGGAATCCTTCTGCATCGATTCGGAAAAAAAGGTTTTCAGCAGGAAAGTCCCGAAAGGAGCCTGCACATATTTGCTGTTGGCCACGCGTGAGATGGTGGAAATATCGAGGTTGACTTTCTCGGCTATATCTTTCAGGATCATTGGCTTAAGCCTGGTTTCATCCCCGGTGCGAAAGTAATCATCCTGGTAGTCCATGATCGCCCGCATAGTCAGGTAAAGGGTATTCTGGCGTTGCTTGATCGCATCGATAAACCATTTGGCCGAATCGATCTTTTGTTTGACAAATTGCATGGCTTCCCTGCCTTTAGTGTGTTTGTTATCCGAGTAGGTTTCCATCATGTCAATATAAGACCGGTTGATGCGAAGTTCCGGTGCATTGCGCGAATTCAGGGTAAGCTCAAGCTCTCCGTTAATATTGCGGACGGAAAAATCGGGGATGACATAATTATTCAGCCGGGTTGTTTCGCTGACTGAATCGCCCGGTTTGGGGTTTAGTTTGAGGATTTCCTGGATTGCTCCTTTCAGATCCTCTTCGGTGATCCGGGCTTTTTTAATGATCTTGTCATAGTGTTTCCTGGTGAATTCATCGAAATGCTTTTCAAGGATCATTTCGGCCATCTCCGCTTCGCGGCTCCGGTTTTCCTGGCGCCTGAGCTGGATGAGCAGGCATTCCTGCAGATTCCTGGCGCCGATGCCGGGCGGATCGAGGTTCTGTATGACTTTCAGCACTTCGAGGATTTCATCCTTGGTGGCATGCAGGTTTTGTGAAAAAACAAGGTCGTCCGTCATGGCATCGGGGTCACGCTGGAGATAACCGGCATCATCAAGGTTGCCAATGATCGTAAGGCCGATCTGGTATTGCTTATCTGTCAACTCCCTGAGTCCAAGCTGTGAGATCAGGTATTCCTGGAAACTGGTGCCTGCTGCGAAGGGCACATCACGCTGGTCATCATCAGGGCTCTGGTTATTGGCTGCCATCCTGTAGGCCGGGATCTCATCTTCATCGAGATAATCGTTGAAGTCGAATTCATCTTCCGGGCTGCTTTCCTTGAAATCATCCGTTTCAGGTTCATCTTCCGTGCCCGCCGGCGTATCATCCATTTCTTCGAATTTCTCTTCTTCCTGGTTATCAGTAGAGTCTTCGGGCATTTCGAGGGCAGGGTTTTCTTCAATCTCCTGCTTGATCCGCTGCTCCAGGGCCATGGATGGGATTTGCAACAGCTTCATCAGCAGTATCTGCTGTGGAGACAGCTTTTGAAGTAACTTCTGCTGAAGCCGCTGGTTTAACATAACAGGGATGCTGTTTTAAAATTCTATTTAAAGATACAAAATTATCATTAATGAAGATAACCGGAAGTGGGAAATATTTTTAATCAGAACTCCGCATTCATCGGCGTCCTGGGGAAAGGAATGACATCGCGGATATTACCCATGCCGGTGATGAAGAGCATGAGTCGTTCGAAACCGAGCCCGAAACCACTGTGCGGCACCGTACCAAACTTCCGGGTCTCTAAATACCACCAAAGCGTTTCCTCCGGGATATGCAGCTCCCGGAAGCGTTCCTGCAATTTTTCCATGTTTTCTTCGCGTTGTGAGCCGCCTATGATCTCCCCGATCTGAGGGAACAGCACATCCATGGCCCTCACCGTCTTGCTGTCATCATTCTGCTTCATGTAAAATGCCTTGATCTCCCTTGGGTAATCAGCGATGATCACCGGCTTGTTAAAGTGCTTTTCCACCAGGTAGCGTTCATGCTCTGATTGTAAATCAGTGCCCCATTTCTCTATCACGTACTGAAATTTCTTTTGTTTATTAGGTTTGGAATTAATCAGTACATCTATGGCCTCGGTGTATGTGATGCGCTCAAATTCATTTTCCAGGACGAATTCCAGTTTTTCGATAAGACCCATCGCGGAGCGCTCTTCCTGTTTTTTGTTCTTTTCTTCGTCTTCCAACCGTTTAGCGAGGAAATCCAGGTCTTCCCGGCAATTTTCCAGAGCGTAGATCACAAGGTATTTCAGCATTTCCTCAGCCAGGTCCATGTTGTCGTTGATGTCATAAAAGGCCATTTCCGGCTCTATCATCCAGAATTCGGCCAGGTGGCGGCTGGTGTTGGAATTTTCCGCACGGAAGGTCGGACCAAAGGTGTATACGTCGGATAAAGCGAGGGCCGCCAGCTCTGCTTCGAGCTGCCCCGATACCGTCAGGTTGGTCTGTTTACCAAAAAAATCCTGCTTATAATCCACTTCTCCCGTTTCCGTAAGGGGTGGTTTGATGGGATCCAGAATAGTAACCCGGAACATCTCCCCGGCCCCTTCGGCATCGGAACCTGTGATGATAGGCGTGTGAATGTTATAAAACCCTTTATCCGTAAAGAATTTATGGATAGCGAATATCATGGCGTGGCGGACGCGGGTGACCGCCGCGAACGTATTGGTCCTGAAACGCAAATGGGCTTTTTCACGGAGGAATTCGAGGGAATGTCTTTTAGGTTGAAGGGGGAATTCATCGGGATTGGCTTCGCCGTATAAAATAATATCTTTTGCCAGAAGCTCAACGCGCTGGCCTGCGCCCGGGGATTCAATAAGCGTACCTTTGACCGATAGGCCAGCACCTGTATTTATCCGCTCGATTATATTCTGATCAATAGTATCAGGTTGCACCACCATCTGTAGGTTTTGAATCGTCGATCCATCGTTGAGCGTGATGAAAGTGACATTCTTGCTCTCCCGTTTAGTCCTTACCCAGCCCTTGGCTACGACTTCCTTGTCGACTTCACCAGATTGCAGCAGCTCCTTGATTTTTGTCCGTTTAATCCCGTGATCCAGCATAATACATTTTAATTTAAAGTGCAAAAATAAGAAAATGATTGGAAGGTGGAACGATAAGACGGTAGGACGGTAGGACGGGAAGAGGGAACTGCCGGCGAAATAATATATATCTTTGCATCATGCCTGCCATTATAGAAAATATTCTTCCTTTGAAGGATTATCTGCCTGTAAAGGACAATCCTTTGATCATCGCGGGCCCATGCAGTGCTGAGACAGAAGAGCAAGTTTTGGAAACAGCTCACGGGTTGGCTGCAATACCTCAGGTAGCTGCGTTCCGTTGCGGGCTCTGGAAACCCCGGACACGTCCGGGTGACTTCGAGGGAGTGGGTGATAAAGGATTGCCCTGGCTAAAGCGCGTCAGGCAGGAAACCGGGCTCAGGACTGCTGTCGAGGTGGCCATCCCGGCACATATAGAAGCCTGCTTAAAGCATGGCATCGATATCCTGTGGATCGGTTCGAGAACCGTCGTCAACCCGTTCTCTATCCATGAAATCGCGGAAGCGCTCAAAGGAGTGGACATTCCTGTCCTGGTGAAGAACCCGGTAAATCCTGACCTGCTGTTGTGGATCGGTGCGTTGGAAAGGTTGAGTCAGCAGGGCATCCGCAAGCTTGCGGCTGTGCACAGGGGATTTTCCGCTTATAGGAGCAAACCGTTCAGGAACCTGCCGATCTGGGAGATCCCGATAGAGTTGCGGCGGCTTATCCCGGGACTGCCGGTACTCGTTGATCCAAGCCATATCAGCGGAAACCTGACGATGCTTCCCCATGTTGCACAGACTGCCATAGACCTGGCATTCGACGGACTGATGATCGAATCCCATATTCACCCGGAAAAGGCGCTGACCGACCGTGACCAGCAGCTTACTCCCGCTGCCCTGGAAGAATTGATCCGGTGCCTGTCGTTGCCTCACGGATCAACCAGAGAAGAAGATGTCAGGCTTGTTGAATGGCGTAAGGAAATCGATGAAATTGATGAAAAGGTTCTGCAGTTGTTGGGAAAGCGCATGGAAACCGTCAATCACATTGGCAAGCACAAGAAGGAGGCAGGGATGGATTTTCTGCAACTGGAGCGTTGGAAGCAGGTGGTGGAAGACCGGCTTGAAAAAGGGACTGCCCGGGGATTGAGCCGGAATTTCCTGCTTAAACTGCTCCATGCCATCCATGAAGAAGCCTTGCGGAAACAGGCGGGGAAGAAGGAATAATCGTTACATCTTCAGCATTTTATTCGTCACCTTATTTCCTGTTTGATCTATTACCGTAATGAAATAAACTCCTTTCGGTAAATTGCTTACATCTAGTTTAATTTGCCTGGTGTTCGCTATTGTTTTAAACAGAACCTCTCCCTGCAAATTAAATATCTGGATTGTGCAATTTGTTTCCCTGCCAATGTTCAATGTGACTCCGTCTGTAGCGGGATTCGGGAAAATGAATTGATCTTGATTCAATTCATTTTCATAAACAGAAACTGAAATGTCATCTAATCGTGCGACCAGTATATCATCCCATCCGGCAGAGGTCAGTGAAATAGTGGTTCCGATAAAAGGGCACCAGGAATCATACCACCCTGTAATGTAAATATTATTTAAGGCATAGTTACCACGCTTTCAGCGACTGCGGCATAACCAGTCCCCGCTATGTTAACCCAATCCAGATTTCCGGCATCATCATAACTTGCGACAAACAAAGCACGCAGGTAAGGGATAGTAACTGCATCGGTCCCCTGTCCGAAAACGGTAGGTCCAGCGGAATATTCACCTGCAACATAAAGATGGCCGTCTTTGTGATAAGCGTCCATAAAATTTATGCCCCCGGTTGAAGCATGCCCGGCATTGATCGCCCAGTCAGCGTTTCCGCTGGTGTCGTACTGCACCAGGTACATTTCACCATATCCCGCAGCGGGTGGTGCAATGAGGGTGATAGTGTCGGGATAAATTCCAAATGAAGCATTTGCATAATAAATTCCGCTCATTACAATTTTTCCTCCGCCTTTTGAATTAACAGTCAAAGGTATATTTCCGCTTGAAGTGCTTCTGGCAGCATATGCCCAGGTATTGTCTCCAAGCAGAGGTTCATACCTGGCGATGAACCCCTTAGGATTATAAATGCTTTCTTCGAGGTCAATGGAATCAGCCGGCAGTCCGAATGTTGGCCTTCCGTTGTACTTGCCTGCAAGAAAAATGTTACCGGTGCTGTCGGTAGTTACGTCCTGCGGATACATCACTTGTGTGCATGAAACAGCGTTCCGGTGAAAAGTAAAAGTTCCTGCCGTATCCAATTTAGCAAGAAAAATATCATACACATGACGCGGTACCAGCGAATCGCTGCCGGGTTTAAAATAAGTGGTGGTCCATATTATTCCGCTGAGGATAATATTACCTGAATCATCCATGGTTGAAACATTTATATCATTTTGGTCGCTTCCAATGTGCCTGGCCCAGTTAAAATTTCCATGTGCGTCATATTTCGCAATAAAAATATCCTTGTCACCCCATGAAGTTAATGTGGTAAACTCATCAAACGTAATGTCTTCTCCGGTTCCGCCATAAACACCGAAAGTACCCACGATGTAAATATTGCCGGAAGCATCTTCGTAAATTGCTTCAGGTATTCCGTATGATGTTGTACTTGCCACAGACTTTGCCCAAAGCAATGCGCCCGCTGTAGTGTATTTTGCAATAAATACATCCACATAAAGAGGGGAGGTTAAGACCGTTGTGTCAAAAGTTGCGCTCTCAACAAAAAATCCGGATACAAGAAGGTTTCCGTCTGAGCTGTAAGTGATGGCACCGCCCCGGTCATAGAGTGTTCCTCCTGCGCTTTTTGCCCATTCCCAGTCCGGAGCCTGAGCAAAGGTTTGGAAAGAAAAGAGAAACGATGATCCGATGAGGGCTGCAAATTGCAGCATCCTCATAATGGTAATTTGATTATTCATAATTTTCCTCCTTAAAGTTTAACATAAGTTTGTTTAACTGATTATTACAACTTATTGGCAAATAGAAGGAGTCTCTATGCTCTTAGGGTTAGGATTTTATGAATGCAAGATACGACATATTTAGCAAAACAGATGTATTGAAAGGGATTTTTTTTAACCTGACGAGACAGGGTCAGGTTCATTTGCTCAATTGTCAATGGTTACAGTTCTAAATATAAAAATCCCCAACTTAAAACTTAAACCTCAAAACTTAAAACTGTTATAGCCATTTCCTTCTCTTGAAATAGAAAAGCATTGTAACTACCACGAGCATCATCAATCCAATGATGATAATAAATGAGCGCGGGTCGTTCTGAAGCGGAAGGCCGATATTCATACCGAACAATCCGGTTATGAAGGTAAGTGGAAGTAAAATGGCTGAAAAAAAGGTGAGGATCTTCATGATCTCATTGATGCGGTTAGTCTGCAGCGAGTCGAATGTTTTTGCGAGCCCTTCGATCAGCTCCTGGTAGTCTTCGGCCATATCCCACATCTTCTGGTTATAGTCGAGGATATTACCCCAGTAGTCCTCCATGTTTTCAGCGAATCCGGCAATTTGTCCCGATTCGAATTTATGGAACAATGGTAGCTGAGGTTTAAAAATAGTATTGATCAGGATGATATTTTTCCGTGTAATGGAGATCTGTAAAATGGTTTTCTGCGCCCGCTTGCTGAAGAGGTCCTCATTGATGCGGTCAAGTTCCAGGCCCAGGCGCCGCATGAGGTTCAGTGAGGAATTCATCAGCTTCTCAAGGATCCGGTATAACATCGTATCGGAAGTACCAATCTCGATTTCTTCTTTATTGTTAATCCTTTTGCGCGCATCATCAAACATTTCCGAAACCACCCAGCGGGTCTGGTCGATACTGATCACATAATCCTCTCCCCAAAAGAATTTCACCTCTTTGATGGTCAGGAAACGATTTTGAAGATCAAAACTTGGAAAATGAAGGATCATAAAATAATAATCATCATATATGTCGATTTTGGGTCGTTGGTTGGTACTTCGGCAGTCTTCGATATCCAGGGGGTGGAAATGGAAGTTATCCTTCAGGTACTGCAGGTCTACTTCAGACGGGCTAACGATGTGGTGCCACCTCAGGGTACCTATTTTTACCGTATCAACCATAACTGCTCCGGTTTAAAAAGATGATTATTATGCGATATATTCTACATTCCAGTGGGATTTAGAATCTGTGGCACAAAGATAAAAAAGGAATCCAAAAAAAAAGATTTATTTAACGATCAGTTTTCCTGATGCTATAATATTTTCATAACCGCGGACAGCATAAAAATACATTCCTGCGGACCATTCCGTAATATCCCAGCTCACTCCGCCTTTTTCATCAGTAAGTATAGTTTTATAAACTATTTTCCCACTGAAATCATAAACCACTAATGAAGCATTTCCAGGATTAAAATTTTCAATAATATAATCCATGGTCACCCTACCGGAGGCCGGATTGGGTTGGATGGATATTTTTGCACCTTCGGTTTGAGACGCAAAATTTTGCGTTTCTACAACACCGGTGGCCAAATCAACCACTGTAACGGTCATATCATCCCAGTAGAATCCATCGCCCTCCACATAACTGTCGCTCCTTAAGACGAACCGTATCTTAATCTGTTCACCCAGGAACTGTTTCAGGTCTATCTGTTCTTTGACCCAGGTGCCTTGAGTACCATGATAGAGTGGCTGTCCGGAAACCTGGTAAATAGTCCCTGGCCGCGTGTATTTGCCTTCCATAGGAGTCCAGTTCGCACCCTCATCGTCAGTAATAAAGATCTGGACATAATCATAACCAAGCTCAATGTCCCATTTTGTCCAGAAATTAAGAATAGCAGCCTGTTCCTCTGTGAGATCAATCGGCTCTGAAAGAGTCATTATATTGTTCTCATTATCGACATATTGTCCATATGGGGAGTCGGTGATGGATTTGTCCGGAGAATGATATTGATTGGTCGTTGTATTCCATTTTGAGGAAATCCAGTTCTGGAAGGATGAGGCGGTATCTTCAAAAATTACTACCGATGTACCGTAATACTTGTGAATTGTGTCGGAAATCGTTCCAAAGCCATCATTTATCGACAAAAGGTAATCAATGTGAGCTCCGCCTTGAATACTTTCTTTAAGTACATATATGAAAGCCGCACTTGTGGTTTCCATGATATCTAAGTCACTGAATGTAAATGGAGTACTAACAGAATCGATGGCATCATTCAAAGGTTCAATGGATACAGTGTAAGTGGCGCCATCTTTCAGTCCAAGCCGTTTGATTTTAAAGAAGAGCAGGCCGGTTTTATTTTCCAGAATTGCAGGAGTCAGGTCTGTTAAGCTTGCCCATGGCCCGGCGAGTCTGGCAGCCATGATATTTTGCCACATATTGACCTGGCAAAGCGGGATAATCTGAGGGACCGGCGGCCAGAAGCCCGCACTGCCATCACCGACTTCGGGAGTGTAAGAATAAATCAACGCTTTGGAAGTTTGTTCCCCATACATCCAGTCGTCAGAGCTCCCATTGGTGAGATAAATTGTCGTGCTGGCCGGACCGTATTCATATGCGTTCTCATAAGTCAGGATTTCGCCGAATGCATTAAAAATAGCATCATCAGGACAAGGATCAGTGATATAACCCCAGGGGTAAAGAAGCTCGTTCTGGTATGAATGGTAATTTAAGGCAATCATGAACTCATGTTCGTTGCAAAAATCTCGAATGTTCATTATTTCCGGCTCAGAGAAGGCTGATGGTCCACGATAGGTATCATCCCATGGATAAGGAGATGACCCGTTATCATCATAACCCCACATATAGCCATAGTTCCTGTTTAAATCCACACCATAGGATCCGTCATCATTCTGCCGCCTGTTCTTCCGCCACATTCCTCCGCCGCTCGGCTCGTTCTGGATGTTATAAGCATAGCCGTCCATGTTGATGATCGGGACAAAATAGAGTTCGAAATTATCGACGATATACCGGACATCAGGGTCAGTATCATAATTTTCAAGAAGGTAATACATATAATAGACCAGCAATTGCATGCCGATAGGTTCACGGGCGTGATGCATCCCGGTATACAAGACTTCGGGCTCATCCTCGTTGGTGGTCGGGTTGTCAGAAAGACGCACCCAGTAAAGCTCCTGGTCGTTATGGGTCGGATAATCCAGGGCGTACCTCGGGGAGATCAGGTACGGGTAAAGTGTGGCCATGTTATCAAGGTGTGCCATGGCCTGGTCAATGGAAAGGAAACCTCCGACAGTGCCGAGCTCGAAGCCTTCAGGCACCGGCCAGTCGCGGCTGAGAGTATATTTCGCGTGCTTTATCTCATCAAGCCGGGAAAGAAAAGGCTTGTTCCTTTCAACGTAATATTTTGTCATATCCGGTATCAAAACTTCATATCTGATACCGGCCGCGTCGGCAATCGCCAGCTCTCTTTCTGAAAGTTCGCATATCACATAAACGCCCGATTTGAAGACGCCGTGGTCAATGGCCAGTCCCCGGGCGGCCAGGTTAACCATGTCATCGTGATTGGCAAAAAGTTTCACCCGTGAAAACTGGGCCTGGGCAGCAGCAAATAGCATCATGACCGAAAGGATCATAGTAAAAATCAGTCTTTTCATCATCGAAGGAATTATAGATTGGTTACATGGTACATTGCACAAATATAGGAACTATTGGGATGAGGGATTGAGGAAGATTTTAATATTTCATTTCCAATAGAAAGAGTTCACCAGATGCCTGATATCTTCCTCGATA
This sequence comes from Bacteroidales bacterium, assembly GCA_023229505.1. Taxonomy (NCBI): domain Bacteria; kingdom Pseudomonadati; phylum Bacteroidota; class Bacteroidia; order Bacteroidales; species Bacteroidales bacterium. The sequence continues at coordinate 107,063 of JALNZD010000002.1, forward strand.
AAGGCAAGGACCGGTGCCAGGGAATCATTATTGGGTGAAACATTAAAATACAAGGCCCCCCGAAGGAAATTTGCCGAACTGTCGGTCAGGAAAAACTGGCAGGGAGATGCTGCCTGTGAACCTTCGATATAATAAACCAATCCGAAAACTTTATCTTCCGGCCGGTAAATCAGCGAATCGTCAATGGCGTCCGCTTTGGGGATATGTTTGACTACAAAAGTTCTGCTATCTTCAAGGTATTCGGTTAAATTATTCCTTACCGGTTTGTAGCTGATAAAGATACGTCCCTGAAATCCGGGAAAATCAATGTTGATCCAATAGGGCTCTGATGTGGACCTGTTATCTGGTGTTATTTTCGCATAAACAGGATATTCAAAAGAATAAGGGTAGGATGAATCAAACCTGACATATTGTTTTTCAGGAAGATCTATCCGGAAATAACCCCGGGGTTTGGGTGCATAATCCTGCCTGCATCCGGCCAAAGTCAGAATAAAGATTAAGGTTAAGGTTGAAGTAAAGAGAATTAGTATATTCTTTGCACGCATGCTGGTTTGGGCTAATAGATAATTACTCAAGAAAATCCGGGTCAGATTCAGGCTTTGATAGTGTTACCTTTACCCGTTTTATCCTTCTTTTATCCACCGCTTTAATAGTAAATGTAAACTGGCGGTAAGACACCTGTTCATCTTTTTCGGGCATTTTTTCCATTAATTCGAGAATAAGGCCGGCCAATGAGTCGGCATCTCCCCTGACTTCATCAAATAATCCATCTTCGATGTAAAGGATCTTATACAAATCATTCAGCGAAGTTTTTCCCTCAAAAATATAATTATTATCATCCAGCCTTGAATATTCAAAATCGCCGGAAGGCTCATCATGTTCATCACTGATTTCCCCGACAATCTCTTCAATAATATCCTCCAGTGTGACAATTCCCGAAGTACCGCCATATTCGTCCACCACAACGGCCATGTGTATTTTTTTCTCCTGAAACTCCTGTAGCAGGTCATTTATCTTCTTGTTTTCCGGCACGAAGAAGGCATCTCTCAGGAGGTCTCTCCAGTTAAAGTCATCCTCCTGGTTGAGATGCGGGAGAAGGTCTTTGATATAAATGATGCCCCTAACCTGGTCAAAGGAATCTTCATAAGCGGGGATTCTTGAATAGCCTGCCTCAATGATCAGATTCAGCAGCTCTTTGAAGTTTGTCCCGATATCAACTGCCGTAACATCCACTCTGGATTTCATGATCTCCTTTACATCCATATCGCCAAATTTAACTATACCCTGAAGGATTTTCTTCTCCTCTTCCGGTGTATTCTTTCCGGAAGTAAGTTCTATGGCATCTGACAGTTCGCTGATGGAAACATTATAGGCTTTGCGGTTTATCCGCCTGTCGATCAGGTTTGTCGACCTTACCAGCAGGTTGCTGAGGGGGTAGAAAATCCTGATTAAGACGCGCAACGGGCCGGCCAATATGCGTGCAAACTTAAGACTGCTACGGGTGGCATAAACTTTAGGCATCACTTCACCAAACAAAAGGATAAGGGAAGTAACCACTACGACCTGTATCAGGAAAGCCAGCCAATAGGGAAACCGGCTAAAGTCGAACAGGCTGTTGGTAACATAGGTTGATATGATGATGATGGCAACATTGAAAAAATCGTTGCTGATCACCAATGTAGCCAGCAGGTGTTTGGGCATTTCCAGGAGATGAAGGACAGCCTTGTCGGCTTTATCTTCCTTAAGCCTGAGTTCATGCAACTGGTTTGGTCCCAGAGAAAAGAAGGCAGTTTCTGCTCCGGAAGCCATAGCCGTACCAACCAGAAGCACCAAAATTGCGAGGATACCTGCAATAACCGTCAAAGAAAAACCAGTAACCGGCAAATCAAGCAGGATCATACCAAATGACCGGAAAAGGCCTGAATCGAAAATTTCCAAAGTAAGATGGAATTGGTTGAAGGTGCAAAGATAAGAAAAAAGTGAAGAACGAAGAGTGAAGAGTGAAAAGTGAACCGGGTATGATGCCCATCATTTTTCACTATTCACTCTTCATTTTTCACTAAACTAGAACGGGAGGTCATCTCCGGTCTCTGCTGTCAGATCAATATTTTGGTCCGGTGGTTCCTGCGTTGCCGGCTTTTCCTGCTTCTGAGAGCCTGCATAACCGCTATCGGACTGTTCCCGCCGGCCGCCGAGCATAACCATATTATCGGCGATGATTTCAGTAGTATACCGTTTGTTGCCATCCTTATCGGTCCAGTCGCGGGTCCGGATCTTACCTTCAACGTAAATGGAATTTCCTTTTTTAAGGTAGTTTTCTGCCACTTCGGCCAGGCCACGCCATAGAACCACATTATGCCACTCGGTCTGATCGACCTTCTCCCCGTTCTTGCCTTTGTATGTCTCCGTTGTTGCGAGGGAAAAGTTAGCCACTTTCACACCTCCTTCCAGACTCCTGATCTCAGGGTCTTTCCCAAGATTCCCGATTAAAATCACCCTGTTTACTCCTGCCATAAGTTTAAAATTTAAAAATTAATGAATGGTTTAAAGTTTTACAAAATTAGGTATTAAAGAAGAGTTTCAATGATTAATCCGGAAATTTGAAAAATATACCCGGTCTTAAAGCAACTTTTTTTAAAAAATTTTCAATCAGCCTTGGAACAGGATATTTTTGTAAGTCTATTTCCCTGACTTTCAAATAATCAGGGTGATAATAATCTTTCGATGCCAGGATGATGAATTTCACCCTGAGATCCCGGTGAGTGAGTATATGACGGACGGTTTCCGTGACCGTTGAGATGGTATATTCGTTCGAACTCAATATGTCTTTCCATTGGTGACTTGTTGTAAGATCTTTCGTTGAAAGCTCGCTGTCCGCTTCGATCAAAGGGAAATCATAAAGGTTTTTCCAGATATCGTCACCGGTCCGTTTTCTTAACCAAATATAGTTTTGGCATTCATCCTTGCTCTGGATGACCAGGTAATGAAAAAATCTGGTCTTTGAGGGTTTTGCCCTATTAATGTAAGGGAGCTCTGTTGTAAGATGATTAAGGTATGCATAACATTTCTGCCTGATCGGGCATTCCGGGCAAAGGGGCTGTTTCGGTTTACAAACAAGGGCCCCTAATTCCATAACAGCCTGGTTAAAGGTGCCTGGTTGTCCGGGATCAATAAGCCTGACAAGGATGTCTTTCACTTTCTTTTTCCCTGCAGAGGTGTTGACCGGCTCCTTAATACCACAATAACGGGCGATCACACGCAGCACATTCCCATCAACAACCGGGCACGATTCTCCGTAAGCTATACTCGCAATAGCGCTTGCCGAATAATCGCCCACCCCGTGCATTCGCCTTATTTCAGCGTAGGATGCCGGAAATTTAGCCTGATTGTCACGATAGATTGATCTGGCCGACCGGTGCATATTCCTTGCACGGGAATAATAGCCAAGCCCCTGCCAGATTTTCAAAACCTCATCTTCCTGAGCATTTGACAGGGATTCGATATCCGGGAAGCATTCAACAAACCGGTGATAATATGCTAATCCTTGTTCTACACGGGTTTGCTGGAGTATGATCTCAGAAACCCATATCCGGTAGGGGTCATTAGTATGCCGCCAGGGAAGATCACGTTTATTCATCCCATACCATTGGATAATGTAATTACTGAAGTCCATACCTCCTTGAAACAAATTTATATTGAGCAATTTAGATTAATTTTTTTTTAAAACAGTTTATTCTGCAAGAGAAAAAAATTTATCTTTGTCGCCTCTTAAAAAAAACAAAGTTAATAATCTAAAATCTATTGAGTTATGACCAAGGCAGAAATCGTTGCTGAAATAGCAAACAAGACAGGGATTGAAAAAATTGCCGTTCAGGCTAGTGTTGAAGCTTTCATGGAAGCCGTCAAGAACTCGCTGTCAAACGGGGAGAATGTATACCTGAGAGGATTTGGTAGCTTTACTATCAAGAAAAGGGCCGAAAAAACCGGCAGGAACATTTCACGGAACACTACTATTATTATCCCGGCACACAACATCCCGGCTTTCAAACCGGCAAAAACATTTGTGGGTGAAGTAAAAGGCAACGTTAAGGTAAAGTAACATTTTAAATCAGCTTAAGATGCCCAGCGGGAAGAAAAGAAAAAGACATAAGATGGCAACACACAAGCGTAAAAAACGCTTGAGAAAGAACAGGCATAAGAAGAAATAATTCTTTATACCCCCTTTCTGGTGCGGTTCCTATTATCCATGCAGCTTTAAGCTTACAGGATGGTATAACCAAAATACAACTTCATTGTGGACAGGGAATTAATAATAGACGCGAAGTCAGGCGAAGTTGAAATAGCTTTACTGGAAGACAAGGTTCTTGTCGAACTTCAAAAAGAAAAAAGCAATCAAGGCTTTCAGGTTGGTGACATTTACCTAGGCAAGGTACATAAGATCATGCCGGGGCTAAATGCAGCTTTCGTGGACGTGGGCTTTGAAAAAGATGCCTTTTTACATTATCTCGACCTGGGCCCGCAGGTCCGGTCCTTAAGCAAATATACCAAACTCGCCCTAGTTGGCAAGGGGGCCAGAATACCCCTTGAGCAATTTGTTTCCGAAGAAGATATTGAAAAAACGGGTAAGATCACGCAGGTGCTGAAGGTGAACCAGCCTGTGCTGGTGCAGATCGAGAAAGAACCTATTTCTTCAAAAGGCCCGCGGATTTCTTCCGAAATATCTTTCGCAGGGCGTTTTCTAGTGCTGGTCCCGTTCTCAAACCGGATCAGTGTTTCAACCAGGATCAAATCAGTAGAAGAAAGAAACCGGCTGAAAAGACTTATAGCAAGCATCAAACCTAAAAACTTCGGGGTTATTATCCGCACGGTCGCTGAAGGCAAGATGGTCGCAGAACTTGATGCCGACCTGAAAAACCTGGTGGCCAAGTGGCAGGATATGATCATGAAATTAAATGACGCCAAGCCGCCGTTTAAGGTGCTCAGCGAGATGGACCGGACATCGGTCATCCTTCGTGATGTGCTCAACGAATCGTTCAATTCCATCACGGTAAACGACCAGGTCCTTTACGAGGAGATCAGGACTTATATCGGGAGAATTGCTCCGAAAAAGGTGGATATTGTCAAAATGTATCGCGGCCGCGTTCCGATCTACGAATTTTTCGGCATCGACAAGCAGATAAAGAACGCTTTCGGGAAGAACGTCAGCATCAAAACCGGCATCTACCTGATCGTGGAGCACACCGAGGCCATGCACGTTATCGATGTGAACAGCGGACACCGTTCCAGGAAAGAAAATTCCCAGGAAGAAAATGCTTTAGCCGTAAACCTGGAAGCAGCCACCGAAATAGCGCGGCAGCTCCGGCTTCGTGATATGGGCGGGATCATCGTGGTGGATTTCATCGACATGCATGAATCACGCAACCGGCGGCAGCTTTACCAGCAGCTAAAGGATGAAATGGCGAAAGACCATGCCAAGCATACCATATTGCCGCCCAGCAAATTCGGACTGGTGCAGATCACCCGCCAGAGGGTCCGGCCGGAGAACGAGATCGAAGTGCTGGAAGAATGCCCTACCTGCAGGGGATCAGGCAAGATCAGGTCAAGCTCGCTGCTTACCGACGAAATTGAAGGAAATATCCGGACCCTGCTCACTGATCAGAATGAATCTTATATCAGGCTCACACTACATCCGTTTATATACGCTTATCTTACAAAAGGATTCCCATCCAGGCAATTGAAGTGGTATTTCAAATATAAGAAATGGATCCACCTCGAAGCGGTCAACTCACATCATCTCCTTGAATACCATTTCTTTAATAAGATCGAAGACGAGATCAAGATGAATGGTGAAGCGCCCCGCATGCTGCTCGACAGCCAGCCGGTGGAAGGAGAGGAGTGAAAAAAAACACTACCTTTGCGCCATGGAAACAGTTGTCAGCGGCATCCGGCCTACCGGAAACCTTCACCTGGGTAATTATATCGGTGCTCTCAGGAACTTTGTCAAGATGCAGCATGAGCATCATTGCTACTTTTTTATTGCAGACTACCACTCCCTTACCACCCATCCCACTCCAACAGACCTGCACGGGAACGTGAAACAGGTATTGGTGGAATACCTGGCATGCGGGCTTGATCCGGAAAAATCAATCCTTTATATTCAGAGCGACTTGCCCGAAACCGCCGAACTTTACCTTTTGCTTAATATGAATGCTTATGTGGGCGAACTTGAACGATGCACCTCTTTCAAGGAAAAGATCCGTAAGCAGCCTGAAAACATCAATGCAGGGCTGCTCACTTATCCCACACTCATGGCAGCAGATATCATCTTACACCGGGCTACTAAGGTCCCTGTTGGAAAAGACCAGGAGCAGCACCTTGAAATGACCCGCACCTTTGCAAGGCGATTTAACAGGATGTACAACCACGAGTATTTTCCAGAGCCCGTCGCATTCAACTTCGGAGAAAACCTGCTCAAGATCCCCGGGCTTGACGGAAGCGGGAAAATGGGCAAATCGGAAGGTGAAGGCAATGCTATCTTCCTGGCCGATCCACCGGAGCTGATCAGGAAAAAAGTTATGAAAGCCGTGACCGATGCCGGCCCTGTTGAGAAGAACCAGGAAAAACCGGAAGTTATCGATAACCTTTTCCAGTTGATGACAGTAGTATCAAAACCCGGCACGGTATCTTATTTTGATGAGCAATACAAAAACTGTACGATCCGTTACGGTGATCTCAAAAAGCAACTGGCAGAAGATATGGTTAACTTCACGGCGCCTTTCCGCGAAAAGATACTGGAGCTGTCTGCCGATGATGCATATTTACATAAGGTAGCTCGCCTGGGGCGTGACAAAGCAAGGGAGAGCGCTTCCAAAACCATCTCGGATGTCAGGCAAATAATTGGGTTCAGGGAATTTTGAGATGGCAAATATGAACTCGATTTAAAATTCTCCATGCCTAAAGGAATCATCATTAAACCGATCATTGAACGTACAATCCTCATCGGACTGGTCACGAACCGGGCGGATGCGGAAAGGATCGATGAATATCTGGATGAATTGGCATTCCTGGTGGATACTGCCGGTGGCATTACCGTGAAACGCTTTGTACAACGCATCGAAGCGCCTGACCAGCGGACATTCGTCGGATCAGGGAAATTAAACGAGATTAAGGCTTTCGTGAATGAAGAAGAGATCGATATCGCGATTTTTGATGATGAACTGAGCCCTTCACAGGCCCGTAATATTGAAAAAGAACTCGGCATTAAAGTCCTTGACCGAAACAACCTTATCCTCGATATTTTCGCCAGCCGGGCAAGGACATCCCATGCCAGGACCCAGGTTGAACTGGCCCAATACGAGTACCTGCTGCCCCGCCTCACCCGGTTGTGGACCCACCTTGAAAGGCAACAGGGAGGTATCGGGATGCGAGGACCGGGCGAACGGGAAATTGAAACCGACCGCCGGATCGTGCGCGACCGTATCGCCCTGCTGAAAGAAAAACTGAAAGAGATCGACAAGATCAAAACTACCCAGCGTAAAGGCCGGAAAGATATGGTCAGGGTCGCCCTGGTAGGTTATACAAATGTGGGCAAATCTACCGTCATGAACCTGATCAGCAAATCAGATGTTTTTGCTGAAAACAAGCTGTTTGCTACCCTCGATACAACCGTCCGAAAAGTCGTCATCGAAAACCTGCCTTTCCTGCTTACCGATACGGTAGGATTCATCCGGAAACTGCCGCATAGCCTGGTGGAATCTTTTAAATCGACCCTGGATGAAGTCCGTGAAGCCGATTTGCTGGTACACATCGTCGACATCTCCCATTCTGATTTCGAAGACCAGATCACTGTAGTAAACCAGACGCTGGCGGAAATAGGGGCGAATGACAAACCGACCATATTGCTGTTCAACAAGATAGATGCCTATAATTATATTCAGAAGGATCCGTTCGACCTTACCCCGGTAACCAAAGAAAACCTCAGCCTTGACGATCTTAAAAAAACATGGATGGCAACTTCTCATTACCCGACCTTGTTTATGTCGGCAGTGCAGAAAATCAATCTTGAAGAATTCAAAAATGTCCTCTACGAAGAGGTGAAAAAGATCCATGTGAAGAGATATCCGTATAATAATTATTTGTTTGAGAAATGACTAACCTCAAAAAATACCATCTCCTCCTCATCTCCCTTCTGGGGGGCCTGTTACTCAGCCTGGCCTGGCCGGAGAGGGGATTGGCTCCATTGCTTTTCATTGGTTTTATCCCGTTTTTATTCATTGAAGATTATATCCTGAAACACCGCGATAATTACAGAAAAATCAGTGTTTTTTTCCTGGCTTACCCCGGTTTCCTTTTCTGGAATATATTGACCACCTGGTGGATATGGAACTCAACGGATTTCGGGGCGATACTCGCCTGGGTGCTAAATGCCATGCTGATGTCAGCAACGCTGTATTTATTCCACTTTACCCGCCGGGCTATGCCTGCCAGGCAAAATCAGTTCTCTCTGATTTTTTTCTGGATCAGTTTTGAATATTTTCACCACAACTGGGAAGCTACCTGGCCATGGCTGAGCTTAGGCAATGGTTTTGCCAACTGGCACAAATGGATCCAATGGTACGAATATACAGGCATTTTCGGTGGCACCTTCTGGATACTTCTTGTTAATATTCTTCTTTTTCGGGTTTTTATAAGACTTTGGAATAAAGAAAAAATTGCGAAAATTGTTCCACTGATGGTTATCGCATTTTTTCTTATCCTCTTACCAGTCCTACAGTCTTACCGTCTTTACAATAATTACAGGGAAAAGCCCTGGCCAGTCGATGTCATCGTTGTTCAACCAAATATTGATCCTTACAACGAGCAATATACCCTTCCACCATCGGAGATCCTGGCGGTTAACATCGGCCTGGCTCGGCAGAAGATCGATAGTGCCGTCGAATTCGTAGTCAGTCCGGAGTCGGCGATCCAGGAAAACATTTGGGAAGGCCGCCTCGATGAATCACGAAGCCTTGACACCTTGCAATCCTTTCTTTCCGGATTTCCCAAAGCAGGCTATGTTATCGGGGCCTCAACATACCTGAACTTCATGCCCGGGGATAAACTCTCGGCCACGGCCAGAAAGTACAGGAATTCTGAAGGTCATTATGACGTATATAACTCGGCTATTTATTTAGACAGCACCGGTCTCATCAGGATTCATCATAAGTCGAAGCTCACGCCAGGCGTTGAGAAGATGCCTTTTGGGCGCCTCATGAAGCCATTGGAAAACCTGGCCTTCAACCTGGGAGGAACTGTTGGCAGCCTGGGAATGGATGCTGAGCGGACCGTCTTCACCCGGCCCGGTGACAGCGTTAAAATAGCGCCCGTGATCTGTTATGAATCCGTTTTCGGGGCTTATGTAACGCAGTATATCCGCAAAGGGGCCAACCTGATTTTCGTAATTACCAACGACGGCTGGTGGGGCAACACGCCAGGTCACCGGCAACACTTCACTTTTTCAAAGCTCCGGGCTATCGAAACCAGGCGCAGCATTGCCCGGTCGGCCAACACCGGCATCTCGGCTTTTATCGACCAGCGGGGTGATGTATTTCAGAAGACGAAATATTGGGAGTCAGGGGTCATCCGCCAGGCGATCAATGCTAATGATGAAATCACCCTCTATGTAAAATATGGCGATTATATTGCCCGCCTGTCGGCCTTTGTGGCGGTTTTCCTGCTGCTGATAGCAATCAGTTTCAAACTCAGGAAGAAGAAGGCAGTAGGAAGTAGGCGGTTTACAAAGATATACCCCTTGCAACCGACAAGCGTTAACCACCGAAAATATTGAGCTTTTCACTTGCTTTTCTCCTCCGTTTTTCCTATATTGCATCTTTTAATGCCAAGTACCTATGAAAGCAAAGATTCTGGTTTTAAAGGTATTGATAGCGTGTATATGGAAGTTTTATAAAAAGACTAAAATGGGAGAATAATACAATGATTAAACAACAATTAGAAGAATTGAGCTTGAAAGAAATCAAGTTAGTAAAATCCATTGGAGATGAGATTAAGAAAATCAATCCAAACTTTGAAATCGCCTATTTACCAAATCTTAGCCCGAAGGAAAAAGTAAAGTACATTTTTATAGCAATGGAACCATCGCTTCGTCGATGGGCAAAAGACGAAAAAGAAGCAAAGGAAATGGTAGAAAAAGGATTCAGGAATTTCATCCTTTCTTGGGATGACTTCATTTTCCACTTCTGCATAACCAGATATCTATCTCAATCTTATTATGTCACAGACATATCAAAAGCGGCTATGAAAGTAAAGGATGCTAACCGCTGGAGAAAAGATATTTATCCCAAATGGATTGAACTTCTAAAAGAGGAGATAAAAATTGTCGGTCAAAATGATTGCAGGCTGATATTTGTTGGAAAGCGTGTTGAGGATTTCCTCAAACTTAAAATCACAAACAATAATGTCTTGGGAAAAATTTTGCATTATTCAGTAAATGCAGCAATATATAGGAAAAAGTTGCCACAAGAATATCCAGAAGAGTATAAGAAGTTTAAAAACAACCTATCCAATAGTATAATTTTAGATTTTGCGAAAAAATATCTGAAACAATATGGCATACCCAGACAAATGATGGTGTGGATATTGAAAAAGTTGAAAGATGATAAAACCAAACTCTCGGAATCAAGAAAGCAATTAATGTTTACTTATTTTAAAAAATTCCAAGAATTCAGCTAAACCTCTTAAAAAGCATATCTGGCTTAATGCTTTTGGCACTTCGAACAAATTCCTGGCAATCGGCTCGGAACTTCAAATATGTTCAGCAGTTGTGCCCAAAGGTGAAAAATGATAGTAAGTCTTTGACAATTAGATATTTTGTGAAATGGAAAGGCACATTGATACTTTCCTGTTAAAACAGCAACGTAATTAAAACTGAAAATATACAAGTGGAGCCCAGCGACCACTTAATAAACGGGGCGTTTCCGAAAAGCCAAACGAGTAGGATACTTAAATTTTTATAAAATGAAACCTGATTTTTACACAAAAGCAGTATTGACTGTAATCGCCATTTGCCTATTAATTATCGTTTTTAAGCAAATGGAAATTATTCCAACTTCGTTCGCAAACTTTCCATCAACCAATTTGAGTAGTAATATGAATTTTGGTTTGGTTCCATTAAATTCTGACGGGTCAATAGATGTTAATATTAAATCAATGAGCGACATCATCGATGTAAATATTGAAGAAGTGGGCGGATACTCTTGCTACGATAAAGTTCCAATTAGCATCGAAGCTATAGGTGACTATGATTGCTACAATAAAATTCCAGTAGTCATAAAAGAAAACCAAGACAAATAACACCAGCGAATCGAGTAGGTGACTTTGCCAGCGATAGCTAATGGATTGTTTCTTTATCAGCCCGCTCACACATTTACATTTCTTTATATAAGCTTTTGTGGCACCTTATCACCTATTGGCAACAAATGCCTTCAACCTTCACAAAAAAAATAAATTGCCCCTACTTGCTTTTCTGCCCATTATTTTCTATATTGCAAGTTTAAAACCTAAAGAATATGAAACTTCGAAAAGATGAAAGTCAAATTGCCCAATGTGCATTGCAAGGCGCATTTACAGCCACTTTAACAAATTTCAGGTTAATTATTGAATCAAGTATTTCTGAAGAAAGTTATCCGCTGGCTGGGATTACGGGAGTTGCTGTAATTGATGATATTGAAGGCTTCAAAAAGAAAACAAGTGAAATTAAACAAAAAAAAGCACAACCTATTATTGCGGGTGCATTCATTGGCCTTGTTCTATCTTTAATAATGATTTTTGCCATACTACAACCTACAGATAGTGTCTTAATGTTCTTAACAGTTATAATTGGTATTGCGGCAGGAATCTTTGTTGGGTATCAAATTTCTAAGAAGCGATTTCAAAAAGTCGAATTAGAGTCTTTTTTGGAAATAATGCAAAGTGGTGGTGCAAAAAGATTTTCTTTTATAAAAACTGACAATAATGCTCGTGCCATAAAAGACTTAGTTAATAGTATTACAGATACTATGAAGTAAGATGGCTTCCATTTCAAGAATAATTGAAACTGCTCTTGCATTTGTTATTGGTGATGAATTAATCAAGTGGAAAAATAGGTTATTCAAAACTAAAACAAATGTCAAGTTAGATGATGAAGATATTGATATCATCATAAAAACCAAGAAGCACTGGGATTCGCTTGATAAACGAGAAAAACCGTAAAAATTGGAATTATAGATTTTCAGGTTTATCTTTGTAATAGTTCCTGAATTTCTCTGTGCTGATTTTCGTAAATTTGTTTCCACTCAGGTTTAATCTGCTCCAATTTCGCAGCACTTTTATCAGAATCTTTAATTTTCTTATAACGCCAGATGTAGGAATAATGGTGGGTCGAAATAACGGGAATTTGGGTCTGCAGTTTTTCACGGATGAACCTGTCGAATTCGACAGGTTTTCGTTTATTGGGAGCAACCTGAATGTAAAAAGTCTTTCCAACGGCGATAATCACTTTGGGGTTAACAAGCCTAACTTCTTCTTTTAAGTATTTCAAGCAATTATCAATGTTTTCATTGGTTGGTTTACCCTTTGCTTTTCCGCACTTGACAACATCGGTCAGGTAACATTCTCCAAAGCCAAATTTTGACCGTACTTCGAAAAATAAATCGGTGGCAGCGGTGTCATTAAAATTCTCAACTGCCGATTTTATTCCCTTGCCACCAAGCGTGCTTGGACTTTCCGCAATGAACATAACCCTGTGGTCGGCTCCTGTTCCGCCGCAATATCTCACATCCTTTTTATGGTCGAAAGGGCATTTTTTACAGCCCACAATTTCATTTTCAATTTCTTTAAGATTATTCATAACCAGTGAATTAGTGTTTTGACAAATATACAACTTAATTCAATCAATAGCAAATCAATAATTGAATTTTCGCATGCCTTGTTTGATCCTTAAGATGTCACTCCACCGAAGCAGTACCTTTCCAACTGCCTACTGTCAACTGTCAACTGCCGACTCCTCTCACTCCCATTTCACCGCATCCACCGGATTGCCGGTAGCTGCCCGGATGATATAAAAACTTATGGTAAGCATGCCTACAAGGAATGCCATCAGGCCTGCAAGCAGGAAATATATCCAGTTCAGACTGGTATGATAGATGAAACTGTCGTTCAGCCAGATGTCGAGCCGCCACCAGGCCACCGGGACAGCAATGACAAACGCGATCAGTATCAGCAAAATAAATTCTTTGTATAGCAGGCTGAGTATACTTCCCACTGAAGCACCCAGTATTTTACGTATCCCGATCTCCTTGGTTCGTTGTTCAGTCACAAAGGATGATAATCCAAGCAGCCCGAGCAGGGCGATAAATATGGTGATTATCGTGGCCAGATTGAAGATCACTCCGATCTTTTTCTCGCCTTCATATTGCTCCTCCAGGATTTGTGTGATATACCTGTAATCAAACGGGCGGCCTGCGCCAAAGGCGTTCCATTTTTCCTCGATGAAGTCAATGGCCTCTTTCTCCTTACCCTCTTTTAACCTCACAGTAAGTATATACCGGGGAACATCGCTGATAAAAAAGATGATGGGCTCAATTTTATTGTGCAACGACCGGTAATGGAAATCTTTGACCACGCCGATCACTTTCATTATCCTGCCAGGATCGCCTTCAAGGTCAAACCCGTATTGTATTTTTTTCCCGATCGGGTCATCTTCCCAGTCCAGGGTCTTTACCGCAGTCTCATTGATGATAACCGCTTCTGTCTTGTCAGTACCCATATCCCGGTCAAAATCACGTCCTTGCACGATTTCCATTCCCATTGTTTTAATATAGTCATAGTCGGTTTGCGCAAGGATCAATGCCATATCAGCCATTTTATCCTCTCTTTCCACGCGCATCACCTGTATCCACTGGATATTGCCCGGTACGCCTATGCTGTTAGTGGCGCTTATGATATCCGGGTTTTGCAGCAACTCGTTTTTAAATGTTTCTGCCTTACTGCGAAAAGTCGAATCCTGCATCTCCATAACCAGGAGATTTTCTTTATTGAATCCCAGGTCGGTGTTTCGCAGGAAATTAAGCTGGCTTGATACGACGATCGTACCGATGATCATGAGAATAGCGATGAAAAACTGGATAATCACGAGCACCTTCCTCAGGAATCCGCTTTTTTTACCTGCTTTTGAAACAGTGCCCCTTAAAACGGTCATTGGGATGAACGAAGAAAGATAGAAAGACGGATAACTACCCGAGAAAACACCAACCGACAAGGTGATCAAAAGGACCATCCCGATCACGGCAGGCTGTGTGAATAATGAAAATTCAAGCGATTTGCCGGAAAGCTGGTTAAAATCGGGAAGCAGGACGAAAACGATACAAAGGGCTATGACCAGGGCAAATCCAGCCATGATGACCGATTCGGAAAGGAACTGGGTGACCAGTTGACTCCTGTATGCACCGACTACCTTTCGCATGCCGACCTCGCGCGCCCTGTTGGCTGAACGGGCCGTGGCCATATTCATATAGTTAATAGTGGCTATAAGCAGGATAAAGAAAGCAACCGCAGTAAAAATGTAAATATAAGCCATATTGCCCGAAGGCAATTCAGCGCCAAGCCCCTGCGTAAAATGGGTTTTGGCCAGGAGTGTGTAACGAAGATCAAAACTCGCGTTGATCTGGTCACCGATAGGTTTCATGTATTTCGCATAAAAAGCCGGAAATTTATCCACGATGCCTTTCATGTCCGAGTTTTCATTCAACAGAATGAAGGTATAAACCCCGATATTCCAGAAAGCGATCGGCTCCATACTGTTAAAGTTATTGCGGCCGATAATCTCTTCGAGCGATGCAACGGATAAGAGCGCATCATATTTTAAATGCGAATTGGAAGGCTGATCTTCAATAACTGCCGTGACTTTATAAGACCTCCCTGAACCTGTCTGGATCATTTCACCGATCGGGTTCTTATCATCAAAGTATTTCCTGGCTATCTTCTCTGTGAGTACCATAGTAAAAGGCTCAGTAAGCGCTTTTTCCGGTGTGCCCATCAGGAATTTGATCGTAAATACATCAGCAACATTAGAATCAGCAAAATAGAAGTCCTCCTCATAATATTCCTTATCTCCATATCTGAACAGGGCATTACCCACCTGGTTGAGACGCGTAAAAGCCTCCACTCCAGGGAACTCAAGCTTGAATGCAGGGCCCATGGGAACCGGGACAACGGCAAACCTGTCGTGACGATTGGAGATATTAAAATCCGATTCGATGCGATAGATTCTCTCATGCTTCTCATGGTGCTTGTCGTAAGTAATTTCATCCCTGACATACAACAGGATGAAGATAAATGCGGCAAGGCCAATGGAAAGCCCCAGGATATTGAGGAAAGTATAGAACTTATTTCTCAATAAATTGCGGAAGGCGGAAAGGAGGAAGTTTTTTAACATTGTAAAAATTGCTAAATTGTTAAACTGTTAAACTGTTAAATTGCTAAATTGTTAAATTGTTGAATTTCAAATCAAAACTCAACTTTGCCCTTTGAACTTTGATCTTTGAACTAAGCTCTGATGTTCTCCGTAACAATCTGGCCATCGAACAGGCGGACAATCCGATGGGCGTATTCGGCATCACGCTGTGAGTGGGTCACTATAATAAGGGATGTCCCTTGCTGGTTCAGGCGTTCGAGCAAGTTCATCACTTCCTCGCCATTTGCGGAGTCAAGGTTTCCGGTAGGCTCATCGGCCAGGATCAGTTTGGGATTGGCAACGACGGCACGGGCAACGGCTACACGCTGCTGCTGGCCACCGGAAAGCTGTAACGGAAAATGCTTCCTGCGATGCGTGATCTGCATCTGCTCAAGCGCTTCAGCCACCCTTCTCTTCCTCTCTGTTGCTGAAAGGCCCAGATAAATCAGGGGCAATTCGACATTTTCAAATACATTAAGCTCATCGATCAGGTTGAAATTCTGGAAAACAAAGCCGATATTTTCCTTGCGCATGCGGGCCCGCTGCCGTTCGGTAAAACGGGATACTTCGGCCCCGTTAAAGAAGTATTCCCCGCCAGTAGGATTATCGAGCAGGCCGAGGATATTAAGCAAAGTGGATTTGCCGCATCCTGAGGGACCCATGATGGCTACAAATTCTCCCGGCTTGATGCTAAAGCTAACATTGTTCAACGCCGTTGTCTCCACTTCGTCTGTGCGGAATACCTTGGTTAAATTGACAGTTTTAATCATTTCTTTCAGTTTTATGTCTTAGACGGTTATTAATTATTTTCTGTTACAGTAAAATCTTATCATAAACTCAATCTGTAAGTGAACTTCACTAAAAAGATATTGTGCGGTTTGATATTGAACAGGGCATCCATGTCATTCCCGAAATCTGGCTCCCCAATGTTGTCATCCCCCATTCTGCCCTGCGACCAGACAAAGTAAACCGCCGATCCGGGAATATATTCCCACCGGAACACCAGGTTTGACCTGAATTCGAATACCTTGAAATCGGGATTGTCAAAGCTGTAATTTAAACCTTCCTCGCCTGTTTCCGTTACTTGGTAAATTTCATTTACTGCATCATAATCAATCTCATCTGGGCTAAAAAGATGAAAGCGATCATAATAATACGACGCCATTGTTTCTGATGCTCTCTTAAATTCAGTGTATCTGCCGGCAAAGACAAATGGCTGTCCCCAGTATTGAATGGTCAGATCGGGAGTTATACTAAAATTGACCCGAATATCAGCTTCTATGATATGGTTGTCGATGCGGGCCATGATATAACGGTTTCCGGGGACTTCGCTGATCGTTTCCACGTACTGAAGACGGTCGTGGCCAAATTCATAAGCAGGCTCAACTGCCAGTTGCAATGCTTTAAATGGCCTGTAAGTAAGTTCCAGCGATAATCGGGTCATTTCACCATTGTCAAAGTTGCTGAGAAAATAGATCGCTCCCAGTTCCGCGACGATTTTATTACGGGAATCCGATTCCATGAATCCATAACATGTCATGCCACCCGGTGTTTTCAATGTTGGTCCCCCGCGCAGGTTATACCGGTCGACCGATTGCCCTTGAAATTCTCCTCCAACACTGAACTCCCAATAATTTTTAAACTCCAAATTCAGGTTAAGTTCCCCGCCCTGATATATGAAATTGCCTCCAAAATCCCATGCGGTATATTGATCGGCATTAACATTATATGACCTGAAAATGCCGAACGGCTCCCAAATCTCATAGCCGGCCCATAGAACCTGCTGGATGATATCGCCCTGGCGGATGTAACCCATATCATTCAATTCCAGGCCGGGAGAACGCCAGGTAACCCTGCCCTCATAACGCCAGTGCCCGCCGCCCTGTTTCCCAAATTCTGCGGTCCCCCCATACCCGGATAATGAAGTCCGGGTGGAATCAAACTTAACATGGCTGATATCGGGCCGCTGGTAATAATGCACCGGTGACTGCTGTACCTCTGATATTGCCTCAGGTTTACCGGTAAGATGGCTGAAAGAGCCTTTCAGGTTAAAATAATAAGTTTTATCTTTCCAATAGTTGGTAAAATCAAGCCCCGCTGTGTAGGCTGAACCAGGCAGGTAATCAAGGGTTGAATCATTGATAAAGCGGTTTGTGGCTGTGAACATGCCACCCAGGATAGTTTTACCCTGGTTGATATCTTTTTGCAGGCGGGCATTGAAATAATTGGTCCAGGGCTCAACGGTAACCTTTTTTTCAACCCCATCAGAATCGATTAGCGCATGCTCTTCTTTTGTAACACTTTCCATCACCCCGACTGACCATCCG
Source organism: Bacteroidales bacterium (assembly GCA_023229505.1). Lineage (NCBI taxonomy): Bacteria > Pseudomonadati > Bacteroidota > Bacteroidia > Bacteroidales > Bacteroidales bacterium. Next base: position 124,877 of record JALNZD010000002.1, read on the forward strand.
TTGCTTGTCTTTCCGGATAGTTTGAAAGCACCGAGGATTGCACTATTTCCGGGCATCTTCAGGAATTCACCTTCTGCAATTTCCGGCTCATAATGAGGCTGTCTTCCAATCCTTCTGGAATAAAACAGGTTGTCCTGGGATATCGAGCCTTCTCCCCCTGTTAACTGGTAATCGTAAATATTGTTCCCTTCGACAAAAAAAGGTCTTCTTTCACTGTAGAAAGTCTCAAAAGCCGTTAAATTAACAACAGAGGGATCGGCTTCAACCTGCCCGAAATCAGGGTTTATGGTGAAATTCATCGTCAGATCGTTGGTGACAGCCACCTTGCCGTCAAGGCCGGCATTGAAACCGTAATCCCTGCCGTCGGCATAGGGATTTCCTTCTTCTTTCTCATAATTTTCAATCTTTCCCATGATATAAGGAAGAAGTTCCACCTCCCTTTTCGGCTTGACACCGGTGATCCCATTCAGATCGCCAAACTGGCTGACCCAGCCTGACGCATCCATCGGAATGGGTTGCCAAAGCGACAATTCATCCAGTCTGAACAGAATTCGCCCGACATTAAGGCCCCAGCGGTATTGCTCAGCTTTCGCAAACCTCAGCTGGGTATAGGGAATCTTTATTTCGGCGACCCACCCGAGTGAATCAATGGATGTTTTAACATACCACACCGGGTCCCATGTATAATCTTCTTCCCCGTCATTTGAAATAAAATAGTCGCTCTTGACACCTGATGCATTAACTAAAAATGCAAAAGCAGTTCTGCGATCATAGTAACTGTCAATATGAACGCCGACCAGGTCACCTTCCATTTCATCCCGGCGTGTAAGGCGCTTTTCGATCTTGTCCGGTTCCGTATCATAGGCCCGTATGGCAATATAAAGAGCCTCATCATCATATATAATTTTAAATTCAGTCAATTGGGTAGGGGCTTTGCCATCATAAGGCTCACGCTGGATGAAACTACCTTCCCAGCCTGGTGAATCCCAGGTTGCTTCATCCACCTTGCCATCGATCACAAGGGCATCCCCTGAAATTCGTGCAGCTTCGTAAAAACGCTTCTCCTGCGCGATAAGTCCGTTAATGCCGCTTATCATCCCAAAAAGGATCATCAGAAATAATATCGACCGGTATTTCTTATTCATATTTCAAGGTGATGGCTTACTGGCTCAGACCGTGGCTTCACTTTTTCTTCTGAACATCAGGGGCACCTTATCATTTATAGGCGCCCCGATCTCCACCAGTTCCCAATCTTTCTCATGGGATGCAATCTTATGCTTCAGCACAGTCACTTTATCTTTTGGTGGTGCTCCTTCTGCTTCGAAATGCAGCAGTTCGACTTTATAATGAATGACCTTTTTCCGGCCATTGATCGTTACCTCGATCTCTACATTTTGCTCAGGTTCAAAATCCGGGACTACAATAACTATTTCGCGCATAGTGATGGTTATTTGTTATTATTTCAGCACCAGTTTATCCTTATTACCGAAGTTGTCGTAAGAGGAGATGATCACCTCCTCACCTGGTTCCAGTCCTTCCAGTACCTCATAATACCTGGTATTCTGCCTGCCCAGTTTGATATTTCTTTTAACTGCATAATCACCGGAAGGATCCACAACATAAACCCAGTTTCCGCCGGTTTGCTGGAAAAAGCCGCCTCTTTTCAGGATCAGGGCTTCGGCGGGCGTGCTGAATTGCAACCGCATCTGGATGGTCTGCCCCCGTTTGATGTTATCCGGAGCTTCATCCTTGAATAGCATGTCCACCTGGAAAGCCCCGCCCGTGACACCGGTATAGATCTTGTTCACGTATAATTGATAAGTCTTACCGCTGAAATCGAGTTCTGCCTCCTGCCCGGGCATTACCCTTGAAACATAGCGCTCATCGATGCTGGCACGCATCTTATAACCGTCCATGATGTCAATCTGGCCTAACCGTTCACCTTCCGACCGTGTTTCTCCTATTTCGACATTAAAGGAAGAAAGAACCCCGTCAGCAGGGGCCCTTACCAATAGCTTTTCCATATTACTCCTTAAAAGGGTGAGGTTCGCTTTCATCCGGTCGACGGAAGCAGAAATCTGCCGCTTCTGTTCTTCAGTCGAAATCGAATCAAGCCGCTGCAAATCAAGGCTGATCGAAAGCTGTTTGCTGGAAAACTCAAAATCCCTTTTGGCATCCTGGTATTCCTTTAAGGTATAAACTCCTTCATCATAAAGCTTTTGAGCCCGTTCATATTCATTTTTCACTTCGTCTATCTGGTAGAGCAGGTTGGTAATCTCTTTCTGACGGAGGAATTTATTTTGCTCGAGGGCAATACGGGAATTCTGCAAGTTGTTGATGGCATCATACATCCTGGTTTCCTGGTCCATGTAACTCAACTGCATGTTTGCATTGCTAAGTTGCAGAATAACGTCGTCTTTTTTCACTTCAGCGCCATCTTCCACAAACTTCTTCTCAACAGTACCTCCCAAAACTGCATCAATATAGATGGTGGTGCGGGGCTGGACCACGCCATCCACCGGAATAAACTCCTGGAAATTATCCAGCGTGACCGTAGCGATGGTTACCTGGTCTTTTTCAATATTAAGCCGGCTCGACCGGTCAAGGAATAAAAAAAGATAAAGAAGGAAAAAAACAAAAACCGCTAAAGCAGTGTACTGAAGTATCTTTTTAGTAGTCCATTTCTTCTTTTCAATGATCCGGTCCATGAAATCTGGTTTTTGGGTTTTTTAATTTAAACTAAATCCGTGCCATTCACTATATACTACTGATTAATAATATTTTATAATGATAGAATTTAAAAAGGGTGTTCAAAATCGTGCAGTTTTTTGTACACTGGCGAACATTAATTTTTACCTTTAGCTTTTATTTCGGTAGATTATTGACCTATGAATGAAATTCAGGAAAAAATACCCGCCCGGGTACTTATTGTCGATGACGACAAAGATGTTTTACTGGCCGCCCGTCTATTTTTAAAGCAACATGTTGAAGTGGTCCATACGGAAGAGAATCCGGAGAACCTGCCCAACCTGATCAACAGCGAAAATTACGACATGGTCCTGCTTGATATGAATTTCGTCCCTGATGCAACCAGCGGAAAGGAAGGATTCTATTGGCTCAACAAGATCCTGGAGACCGATCCCGCTATCGTGGTGATCCTCATCACCGGTTATGGCGACATCGAGCTGGCGGTGCAAGGCATCAAAGAGGGTGCAACCAACTTTCTCCTTAAACCCTGGGAAAACAGGAAACTGCTGGCCACTATTAAAACCTCGATGCAGCTCAGGCAGTCGAAAGTGGAACTCCAGGATCTCCGGACTAAACAGAAAGTACTGATGGCTGACCAGAACCAGCCTTACGAAACTATTATCGGCAATTCATCAGCCATGCAAAAAGTTCTGACCTCAGCACAAAAAGTGGCTGTTACTGAGGCCAATGTCCTGATCCTGGGTGAAAACGGCACCGGGAAAGAGCTGATTGCCCGTGCTATCCATCGTGCATCCAACAGGAAAGACGAAGTATTCATCAGTGTTGACCTGGGAGCGATCAGCGAATCCCTTTTCGAGAGTGAACTGTTTGGCTTTAAAAAAGGAGCTTTTACCGATGCAAAAGAAGACCGCCCGGGGCGATTCGAAGCTGCCAATAAAGGAACCATCTTCCTTGATGAGATCGGTAACCTGTCGCTATCCCTGCAGTCCAAACTGCTGAGCGTCCTGCAAAACCGGAATGTGGTAAGGCTAGGAACTAATAAGGAGGTCCCTATTGATATCCGCCTGATTTGTGCCACTAATATGCCTTTATACCAAATGGTGAAAGAGGGTAAATTCCGCCAGGATTTGCTCTACCGGATCAACACGGTTGAAGTGCATGTGCCTTCCCTGCGCGAAAGGATTGAGGATCTGCCGCTTTTGCTCGATCACTTCCTCGAAATCTATTGTAAGAAATACAAGATCACGGCCAAAAGAGTCAGCGAAGATACCATCGCAAGGCTTAAAAAACATGACTGGCCGGGTAATATCCGTGAACTGCAACATTCCGTGGAGCGGGCCATCATTATGAGCGATTCGAATATCCTTCAGCCGCATGATTTCTTTCTTTCCTCTCCAGGTGATGACAAAAGTGACAGCCTTGATCTGGATAATATAAATCTGGAAGAAGCTGAAAGGATGCTGGTTCGCAAGGTTGTCGATAAACATGGCGGAAACATCAGTAAAGCTGCCAAAGAGCTGGGCCTTACCCGCGCTTCATTATACCGCAGAATTGAAAAATATGGTCTTTAACCGTTTCCGGATAGCTATTGCCTGGAGGGTCATTCTGCTGGCTCTCACGGTGTTTCTGTTTTTTCTCCTCCTTGAAATGCCACGCTACAGGTTTTCAGCAATTATAATCGGATTGTTATTCATCATGGAAGTCATCCTTCTTTTCAGGTTCGTTGAAAGAACAAATCGAAAGCTCACGCGCTTCTTTGAAAGCATACGTTATGCCGATTTCTCCAGCTCTTTTTCCGATCCCGGGCTGGGGAAAAGTTTCGAAGATCTTTCCCGGGAGTTTAACCAGGTAATTGATGCATTCAGGAAATACCGGACCGAAAAGGAAGAACATTTCAATTACCTACAAACGGTTATACAGCATGTTTCGATTGGGATAATTGTTTTTAAAGGTGACGGTAAAATCGAAGTGGTCAATCAAGCCATGAACAGGATATTAAATATCAGGAATATCCGTTTCATTTCTGATCTTGGGAAAATCAAAGACGATCTCCCCTCCACCCTGATGGGATTAAAGCCGGGCGAAAGCACACTTTTCAAGGTTATCACCGGGGATGAATTGCTGCAGCTTTCCATGACAGCTGCCGGATTCAGGATGCACGGCGAGGATTACACACTGGTTTCCATACAGAATATCAGTGCCGAACTTGATGAAAAAGAAATCGAATCCTGGCAGAAAATGATCCGTGTGCTTACCCATGAGATCATGAATTCGATTACACCTATCACTTCACTGGCTTCAACGGTCTATGAAATGACAATAAGACGGGAGGACGGTAAGATTAAGATGAATGTTTTGAATGAAGAAGATATCGAAAGCGTCGAATCGGCGATCATGACCATTCAGAACCGAAGCAAAGGTTTGCTGAACTTCGTGGAGGTTTACCGCGATCTGACCCGCATCCCCAAACCTAATTTCCGGTATTTTCGGATCTCAGAGCTCTTTGACCGTTGCGGCTTGTTGCTCAAGCCGAAAATGGAAGAACTGGGCATCGCCTGCTCCAGCAAGGTCTTTCCTCCTGATCTTATGGTCACCGCCGATCCCGACCTGATCGACCAGGTTGTCATAAACCTGATGCTCAATGCTATCGATGCCGTAAAAGAGGCCGAAGACCCTAAAATCACCATCCTGGCAACCAACAACAACGCCAATAGGGTGATCATTGATTTTCAGGATAACGGGACCGGCATCATGCCCGACATTATGGATAAAATCTTTATGCCGTTCTTCACTTCAAAAAAACACGGCAATGGAATCGGGCTGAGTCTATCACGCCAGATCATGCACCTTCACAAAGGAAGTATTCTTGTCAGGTCAAAGCCGGAAGAAGGAACGGTTTTCACGCTGGTTTTTTAAAACAACGCACTTATGACAAATCGAATCCTTCTCACAATATGGCTTTTTCTTATTATTGCAGCTATCCTGGGCCAGTCCGGTTCCAGTGTTCATTCGCTGTATCAAACTTACAATGAAGACTCTGCGGCATTCGGCCAAAACAAACTGACCATTTATGTAATTCCTGCAACGGTTAAGTATGACTGGAGATCTCCTCGTACCCTCTGTAAGAGTTTTTTCGGGAATTTTAAACGTAACTTTTTTAAAAAAGAAAAATATTTACTCGGGCATGCTTTTGTAGAGTTACAAACTCCTCTTTCATCCGGGAGGATTTTCACCGGCATGCGGTTAGCTTCAGGAAAAGAGCAGCAAAACCTGGTTTTAAAAGAACATTATGGCCTTGCAATACTCGGCGCCGATACGGAAGGCAAACTTGAAACCTGTGCTGACCTCGATAACAAAGTAAAAAAGTATTCCAGGAAAGGGCAATTGGCTTTCATGACATTTTTTATCAGTGATGAAGCAACTGAAAGGCTGCTTCAGTTTTATCAGTCCTATAAAGCAGGTATCGACAGCAACGGTTCTCGTGGTGCGCGCTATGGCGGGGCATTCTGGCCAAGGTATAAAGGAGAAGGTTCCGGCTGTTCAGCTTTTGTTGTTAGTTTTCTCGATATAGCCGGGCTTCTGAAAGAAGAATTCGATGAATGGATTGTTAAGATCAATATCCCCATGGAGCTTATCGGCGGGCCTTATAATAATTTCAATGATGTAAGGCTCAGTGATATAAAAAAACATAAAAGCTGGGCCGGGAATTATAACTCAGATACTGCGAGCTATGAGCATTTTGAAATTTATGATCCAACCCTGATATATGAATGGATACAGGAAAAATGGGAAGAACAAAATTCCCGGTATGATTTGACTTTGACGCCATTGCAATTGAACCAGGCCAGGGGCATCCGGATCGATAGCCGGAACCAGCCACTGCCGGATGAAGAAAGCATTTTCCTGGAACGGGAAAAACCTTCCATCTTTATCGATTATTATCATCAGAAGTTTGCCCGTGGGAATTGATCAAGGGATCATCATCTTCGCCCGGTTTCCCCGGGAATCGACAATCAGGTAAATCCCTGCAGGGAAATGGATGACATCGGCTTTTACTGCTTCGCGGCCATTCCAGACTGTCCTTCCAACTGTATCTGTTATCCTGCCGGTGAATGGCTCCCGGAAATAGATCATCCCGTCTCGTACAGGATTGGGATAGATTAACAGGTCATGCCTGTGAATGATCTCTTCCGGCAGGTTGTTGGCCGTATTGCTGTAGCCCGGGGTAGATTCATTGAAATTGACCCAAGGTAGCCCGCCGTCAGTCTGGCGGCCAATGGAAATATCAGCTATCTGCGGCCCGAAGCTCAAACTATCGAGCAGAAAATAACCGGTTGATGCGGCATCGAAAAGACCAACTTCTTCCCCAGCGGCATCCAGCTTGTAAATGGTATGTGCCGGTCCTTGCCCGGGCTGGTTATCGGCCCAGACGAGGTAGAATCCGCCGGGTTGAAGCGTCACATCAGGCAATCTCCATTTCGATGGATTGTTCATATTGTCGGAAAGATATTTGTCTCCCAGCCATACCGGCTCGCTATCGCCGTTGAAGAGCTCGATCCAGTCGTCATATTCATCATTTTCATCAGCAATGGTGCTGTCATTTGCCGCCATCAATTCGTTGATGAAGATCTGGGGATCTGTTGAAGGCTGAAGCAATTCTACCACCGGATCGCAGGGAAGCAGGGAAGCGTTTTCAAGGTTGTCTGTTGCACTTACCTGCCAGGAAAGCTCAGTATTCATCTGCAACGGAGCAAGGATACAGCCGTAGGTATCGTCTCCCGCTTCGCCATCCGAATGGTTTCCATCATCAAACATCACGCTGTATTGCATCGTGCCATTGTTGATCTTGTATGCCAGCTTCACGGAAGGGACCGGGTTTTCATCTTCAATAAACGCACTGACACTATATGGCAGACCCGGGACTGCAACTGAATGGTTTATGTATTTGATAACAGGATGGATATTATTCAGGTCAAGCTGTTCAATGACCGATGCCTTGCGCGTCTGGATATATGGTTTCAGGCCGTAGGCGACATGTCCGCCAAGAGGCTGGTTGTAGGAATTTATGAAATCGGCAAAACTATAGCCGTAATCGAGCGGGTAGAAAGGATCATCAATCACGTAAGGACTGATCATATTCCTGATCTGGTCGATATGGGCAAACAGGGAATCCTCATCGGCCAAAAGATCCAGAAGCTGCTGCATTTGCCAGGAATACCGGTCACGGATCTCAGGGATTTCTAACAATCTTGTGTACAATGGCCTGACTTCAGTGTCGTGCATCTCCCAGTCATATATGTTCCGGTTTCCCCAGTCGATGCTCATCCAATCGATACCGTATGTGTTATCAAGGTCGTAAGGCATATACTCAAATTTCCCGGTGGCGGTGTTGTGATACAGGTAAAAATTATTCTTGTTGTAGATATATCCATCCCAGTTGCCGGTAATGATATCGGCCGCCATGATTTTCAGGTAGTCCTCGAGGTTAAATATTTTATCGAGTTCACAGGCGAGCTCAGCTAAAGGTGTATTATTCAGGACATCAATAAAATGGGCAATATCCGTATAATCATCTTCTTCGGCATTAGTGATGAGGGTATATGCCCTCCGGTCGCCGGAGGTGTATTTGTAAAGATCGGGGTCACTGCCGAGGTAATCAAGATCGGCCGGCCAGAGGCATTTGTAAAGGTTGCCGTCATTATTGCCAAACCGCGATTGCACAAGTTGTTCATCAATATGCTCCACGATGATATACAGGCCGTAATAATTGCTGTTGATATAAACTTCCGTATGACTGGCGCGGGGCGCTGCAATCCCATATCCGCGAAGTGTTTCCCAGCAAAGGCGGGAGCGGATGATGGAGGGATCATTATGTTCGCCGTTAAGGTTCATTTTTTCCAGGCCATGGAACTTTCGGCCCTGGATGAAGGTGTTAAACGACACCCTGAAAGATTTCTTGAGTGAATAGCGTGATGTATTGCCCCTTAGCTGGAAGCCGACCTCCTCCACGGTATCGAGGATTGTGCCGTTATTAAAAATGAATGAAGCCCGGAAATCGATTTCACTTTCGGGATTATCATAAATAAAAGCCAGCGTATCGGGGTCAATGATGATATCGACCCGGGCCACCAACGAACTGTCGAAGACTGGCATATTTGGCGGAAAGACCGGCTGGGAGAAGGCCACATTAATAAATACCAGGAAGAAGATAATTAGGCAAATGATCGATTTTTTCATAAAGCTAGTTTTTTATTTCTCCGTAAACACAACCTTCACAAGAACTTCCCCCACAATCCGAAGCGTTTTCTTATCGATTTTATCGAAGGTATCGCCGGTAGTATGCCAGTATTCATAAAAGCTGCCATTGGAGGAAGATGGATCGAGATGAATGATGTCGATAGCGGGAACTTTCCGGATCTCGTTGATAAAATAATGGTCGTCGTTGATATAGCCGCCTTTTTCGTCAAGGAAATAATCCTGGTAGCCAAGACCGGCGGCGATGTCCCATACTTTCCTGACCTTATCGGGGGCATAATACATGGAAAACCCTTCCCGGCGGAATTTTGCATCAGAAGCCCCGACCATATCGAGCAAAATGACAAACCTGGCCCGGTAATCTGGAATGTGAGGGTTTTTTGACCAGTACTGCGAGCCCAGTCCCCAGTTTTCATTAGCTTCTTCTGTCTGGCTGTCCTGCGGAGGGCCATAATCTTCCAGGTCAAAAAAGATAATGTCGATACCCACTTTGGGTTGGCTGTCTTTAAGGATCCTGGCTATTTCCAGAAGGACTCCCACACCGCTGGCACCGTCGTTGGCAGCCATAACAGGCTCGTCCCGCCTGGATGGATCGGGATCGTGATCAGCGAAAGGCCGGGAATCCCAATGGGAGCAAAGCATAATGCGTGCCTTGCCAGCCGGATTGAAAGAGGCGATAATATTCTTCCCGGTGAAAACCTGCCCGCTGTAAACGCGTGATTTGAACTCCTGGACCGTCACATGAGGGGTATAAGTCAGCAGTATGTTTTTCAGCCAGGAAGCGCAGGCAGCATGGGCGTTGCTTCCCGGCACACGCGCCCCAAAATCATTCTGAGCTTTGACAAATGCTAAGGCCGAATCGGCATTGAAGGCAGGAATGACAATGGAAGATGTTTCTGAGACCGGTTTTTCAGAAGTTTTTTCCTTCGGCCCTGGTCCTTTACAGTTTACTGACATTATCGTTAAACCGATAAGTACCAAAAAAATCCGTTGACTTATGTTTTTTCTCACAGTAAATCGTTGGCCAGATTCGCCAGCTCGCTCCGTTCGCCTTTTTCCAGCCTGATATGTGCATAGATCGGATGGTGCTTGATCTTGTCGATCAGGTAAGAAAGCCCGTTGCTCTGCGCGTCCAGGTATGGTGTGTCGATCTGGTAAATGTCGCCGGTGAAGATGATCTTGGTGTTTTCTCCTGCGCGGGTGATGATAGTTTTCACCTCGTGCGGGGTGAGGTTTTGCGCTTCATCAACAATAAAGAAAACGTTGGAAATGCTCCGGCCGCGGATAAATGCAAGCGGGGTGATCACCAGCTTTTCACTTTCCAGCGCATCGGTGATCTTTTTAAACTCTTTATCGCTCTCGCTGTATTGGCTCTGGATGAACTTCAGGTTGTCGTACAACGGCTCCATGTAAGGACTAAGTTTGTCCTTAATGTCACCGGGGAGGTAACCAATATCTTTGTTGCTCAGCGGCACAATCGGCCGCGCCAGGTAAATCTGCTTATAATTCTTTTTCTGATCGAGTGCTCCTGCCAGCGCCAGCAATGTTTTTCCCGTTCCGGCAACTCCCTGGAGCGTGACCAGCTTCACCCGCGGGTTGCGGATGGCATGCAGGGCAAATACCTGCTCGGCATTACGCGGGGTGATCTTGTAGGCCTGAGTTTTTTCCACTCTTTCGATTTTTCCGAGAATCGGATTAAAATAGGCAAGGGCCGATGAGTTTCCGTTCTTAAGAATGAAATAATGGTTCGGGATTGGATTTTCAAGGCCTATGTCAATCGGGTCAATCAGGCCTTCGGAATAAAGTTTGTCAATGACGCCCTTATCCACTCCTTCAAGCGTTGACTTCCCTGGGTAAAGCGATTCAAGATCCTGGATCTTTCCCGTTTCATAATCCTCCGCCTGGATATCGAGCGATTTGGCTTTCAGCCTCAGGTTAATATCTTTGGTTACCAGGATAACCGGCCGCAGCGGGTGCTCTGCCTGCATGACCATCGCCGCGTTGAGGATACGATGGTCCGGTTTGTTGCCATCGAAGATCGCACGGGCATCGATAGGGCTTTCGTTCTCGTTCATGATCACCCTGAAACATCCGGCGCCCTGGCTGTCGATCTCTATCCAGTTGGTCAGGGAATGGCTCGCCGAAAGGCGGTCCATGATCCTGATGAACTCCCGCGCCTCGAAATTCTTGGTATCATTGCCTTTCTTGAAATTATCAAGTTCTTCCAGTACTGTGATGGGAATGGCTATATCATTGTCTTCAAAACTGTAAATAGCATTGTGGTTATAAAGAATAACAGAGGTATCGAGCACGAAAATCTTGGCGACTTTACTTTTTTTTCGCGGCATTTATTATAATTTTGAATTTTGAGTTAGCCCCCTCCCTTACTCCCTCCGGATCCCCGTTTTCGCGGGGACCCGGAGGGAAGGGGTGGGGGCTGTCTTTTGTAAAAGTAGAAAATACCCTCAACTTTTTAGGGTATATTTTATTAACAGGTTGTTAATCGACGCTGATTATCTTGCCATCATTAGTACGAAAATCCAAGTTTATCCAACCCTGCCTGAACCTCCGGAGCGCTCATGAACAGGTTCCAGATTAAACCGGTGCGGTAATTCTCAATCATGACGATTTGAGGACCCTGGTCAATGGCGATAAATGAATCAGCCCACCATCCTGCGTGAACGTCAAAAGCATCATAATAGCCATATTCTCCCCAAAGACGGTCACCAAGAATATAGTAGAAAAACCTGATCGCATTCATGGATTGTTGAGGTGAGTACGGAAGAGATGATACAGCGGCAGTCGGCGTAATGACTCCCCTGTCGTTGGTGGGTTCGCTTACACCATAACCCGAGGGAATATCGCTGGCGGTGAGCCCCCAGCAATGTTCACTGTAATTCGGAAATCCTTTTGGATTATCTGTACAGTAGGCCCAGTTAATCAGTGAATGGTTGACGTTCTGCGTCCAGTAATCGGCGTACACATCTGTCAGGTTACGCGGATCAAGTCCCAGGAAAGAGTAGTGCGCAAAAAACAACGGACCACCATAATCATATCCAACAGGAAGTACATAACCGTAAAATGATTTCCCATTCACAATTGCTCCATTACTTGCATAGCCAAGGCGGTAAACCGGTTCAGAGATGGTATAAGTGGGTGAAGAGGCTGCCATGATATAAGTAATAAGTGTTTCATTGTACCCTCGAATCTGGAAATTCATATCCCATCCATAATTTGGTGACCAATGCCAGTAAAGCACATTCTGGCCTCCCCTGGTGTACCAGCTCCATTCGATGCCGTTATAAAGCGCCGTAATCCTGTCGATAAGTTCATTTTCTACCGGATCCCCCGGATCGAGGTATTGCCTCATGGCCAGTAATCCCTGGGCCATGTATGCAGTTTCAACAAGGTCGCCTCCATTGTCTTTTTCTCCAAAAGGTATAACACTTCCCGTGCTTCCATTGATCCAATGTGACCAGGCACCGTGAAACCTGTCACAGGTTTCCAGAAAATCAATGATCTTCTCAAGATGACTGATCCCTTCGGTACGTGTAATAAAGCCTCGTTCCATGCCCACAATCAGGGCCATAACGCCGAATCCTGAACCACCTGATGTAACGATATCACCTGAATTGAATCGCTCACGGGACATCCCGCTTACAGGATGAGCGTAGTCGTAAAAATAGCTGAAGGTTTGCCGTTGCAAAAGAGTAAGTAATTCATCATCTGATATCAGGGGAAATTTGAGCGTTGAATCCACTTCAGTGAAGAATGTGTTGCTGAAACCCTGGAACGAATTTCCGGAAGCCGATTTGAGACTGGTTGAAATTACGAAAGTATACTTCTTGTACCCTTCCAGCTCCTGGGCGCATTCAAGATTTACTTTTTTAAAATCATCCTGAAAGCTTAAATCAAAAACCGGATCACCAGATAAGGTAAACTTAGACCTGCTTTGAGCCGTATCGACCGCTTCAGAGAATTCCAATTCTAAGTGTAACCCTTGACGGCTGACATTATAGAAATTTCCTGACGATGTAAAATCACGGTTATCAATGGTGATCGTCTCGAGTGTAAAAACACCACTGGCCGTTTTAAATCTGTATTCAGTTCCGGAAAACGTCTGCCCGCTGTTTCCTTTCAAAGTTTGTGATATGGTTAAAATATATCGCTTGAGTTTTGTGAAACTCTGTTGATGTTTCAACACGACTGTTTTGTTATCATCAGCAAAGTAAAATTTGATACCAAAAGATACATTATTTTCATCTTTTACCGTAATGCTTTGTTTGGCAGTTATTGTATCTACAGCATCGGAGAAGGTAATTTTTATATCCTGGTTTAGAGGTATATCCGGTACTTCAGCTGCATATTGAAGCTGGATGTCCCCTACATAACAGGACACAACTTCCAGCTTTTTGTTTACCGTTTCAGGTTCTTTTTTGCAGGCCCCATTAAAAATAATTAACGCCATCGCAAAGATCGTGAAAGCCTGAATGACGGGATAGTCTCTTCTAAGATAGATTTTCATTTTTTTACAAGCCTGATAAGCAAAGAAAGAGGGATGAAATACTCTCTCCCTCTTTCTTAAGATATTTGATTTCAGTACATTAAATTACTTTATTGCGTAGAGGCTCTGTACTTCAGCAGCAGAAATTACTCTGGTGAAGATATGCAGTTCATCTATCAAACTCAAATCAGACAAATGATCCCAATAAATTACATTCGGAGCACCTGACATTAATGAAATTGAAGAGCAATCATTCCAATTTATGGGTCCTTCATAATCGCCTTCGACTGAAATTTCTCCGTTTATATAGATTGTTACATGGCTTTCAGAAACTGTAAATGCAATAAACATCCAATCGTCAGTGACATCAAACGAAGGAGGAACGAACCAACTATCGACTGTTCCATTTCCTATGTTAAACCAAAATTTTTGCTTAATCCCGTCTGCTTCCCGGGCAAATCTCAATCCCTTTGTGCGATCCTGCAGTACAATGGTAGTTGGAGGGCTAATCATAAAAATACCAGCACGGTCAGGAATTGCATTTATCTTATACCAGAAAGCAGCGCTTAAATTATCACCAATAATTCCTGCACTGGGGTAAGTAAGATAAGCGTCCTGGGCTCCGGCATAGGCATCATTCAGTTTGCCTGCCGCGAAACCGGGGGTTCCAACAGGGGTAGCGGCATTACCAGTGATAAGATCAAGATAATAACTATCGAAAGGAAAGTACAAAACCTCTCCATCAAGTGGAATGTAAACCGGGGCGGTTATCTTCCTGAAGTTGACCGTTTGGGTTATGCTTTTATCCGTAAGGTCGGTAGCGGTAACTGTCAGTGTATGATCTCCACTGCCCAGGTCGTAATCAAATTTTACATCAGCCCTCCTGTAATCTTTGAAATCAGTGAGAGAACCGATTTCTGTTCCATCTAATTGAAGAATTACCGATTTAAGCTCGACGTCATCTGTTGCCACCAGTTTAATGGTAATCGTAGCTACTTCTTCGGGTGAAACAAATGGTTTCCCCTCGACAGGATAATTGATCACAAGTGTGGGACCTGATACATCAGGTTTTGGCGAGACCGGGATTATAGGGTCAAGACCCTTTTCGCACGATACAGCCAGCACTGTTATCAGAGAACAAATAAACCAGTATTTTATAAGTTTCATGTTTTTAAATTTTAATTGTTCAAATATGCTGCTATTGATCCAGGACAGGCAGTTGGTCTACCTGGTTTTGCGGATAAGGGAGGAAAGTTTTATCTGTTGCAAAGCTTCTTCCATCATAACTCAACTCATCTGTTTTGCCAAGCCTTACCATGTCATAAAAGCGGTTACCCCATTCCATGGCGAGTTCGGCGAACTTTTCATCCATAACCTGGTCATTGGTCACGCCTGACAAAAGAGTCAGACCGGCCCTTGTCCTGACGAGATTCACAGCATCATCTGCCGTACCCGCGTTACCCGATGCTCCCTGCGTAAGGGCCTCAGCATACAGGAGCAGAATTTCAGCATAACGGATGCAAGTGAAGTTCTTATTCGTTCCGTAATCGGTTCTGCCAGGTGTCAGCTGATCGGATGGAAGATAATGTTTTCCGCTGGCAAACAAGGCGCGGGCATAATCATTGATTATATCCCCCGAACGCGTTGTATTAGATATCCAGGCGGGCAAATTCGCATAGTTGGGATCTGTTCTGATCTCAGCTATTCCTCTGTCAGTAAACAATACACTGGTTTCCAGGCGTACAGTCTCACCTCTGTCGAGCATAAATTTGATATATTTCATACTCGGTTCCCAGAATCCCCATCCATCAGCAGAACCAGCTACTTCAGGTGTCCATCCCTGTGGACCAAAGAAGGCATACAGGTAAGCGTAATTGTCACCGGAACCTTGTCCGAGATCGGAATACTGCATCTCCCAGATATTTTCATCATTCAGCTTGCCTTTGATCTTGAAAAGTTCATAAAAATCAGGTTCAAGCAAGAATTTACCTGAACTGATAATCTCACCGGTTGCATCTGCAACGGCCTGATATTCTTTAAGTTCAAGATTGGCAAGAGCCTTCAAGGCATATGCCGTGTATTTTGTAACACCCCCGGGAATGTCGGTGCGCTCGTTGGGTCTTTTTGCGGGCAGGTTCGGGATTGCTTCATCCATCCAAACAGAGATCATCTGCATAATTTCATCCTTGGATGATAATGGTGTGACAAACAAGGCAGATGGGTCTGAACTTGGTGGAACAGGCAAGCTGCCCCACACGCGACTGAGGTGGAATAACCACCATGACTTCAAGACTTTACTTTCTGAAATATACTGATCAGCAAGTGCCTTATCAGAAGCATACT
Source organism: Bacteroidales bacterium (assembly GCA_023229505.1). Taxonomy (NCBI): domain Bacteria; kingdom Pseudomonadati; phylum Bacteroidota; class Bacteroidia; order Bacteroidales; species Bacteroidales bacterium. The sequence continues at coordinate 140,688 of JALNZD010000002.1, forward strand.
CCTTGTAAAGTGCAACTTGTTCCATGGCCGAGTTGGCGGAGAACATATTCTGATAGTAATTCTGCCACAGCGAATTGTACATCCAGAAATCCTTGTTGTAATTGTACATGTCGGTCTCGGCAAAATCCTGCTGGTCACCAAGTCCCCCTGCATTTACATCATCGCCGCGAACTGCAATTAACGGAAAATCCTCCCACTCGGTGTTATTGAATTCTGCATACGTGCCTATCAGGGGCAGTATCATATTGCTACTGATAGTGTAATCGGTTTCCTCCGTAAATGTTCTGTTTTCAGCAGGATCATCGAGGTACTTATTGCACCCGGTATTACTAAACAGGACAATTAGTGTAAAAGTTATTAATATATAGAGAAATTTATATGGTTTCATAAGTCAAAAGTTTAAAAATTAGAACTTAACATTCAGGCCAACAGTATATATTGCTGCAACAGGATAGGTCTGTGTATCCCAACCGTTGGCAACTTCAGGAGTAAAACCGTTGTATTTGAACAAGGTCAGAGGACGTTCAGCTGTGAATGAAATCCTGGTTTCGGGGAATTGACCTCCCAGCCACTTGCTGTTTTTGATAGTGTAACCTAACTGGATGTTCTGAATACGGAAGAATGATCCGTCATCGACAAAGTAATCGCTCATTTTCTGATTCCAACCTCTGCGCAAACCTGAGGATGACGGATACATGTCGGAAGTTCCCTCTCCATACCAACGGTTTTCTACCAGGTCTGCATCGAGATTTCCGTCAGATATCCAGATGATTTCACCACGCTTACGGTTGAGGATTTTGTTACCGGCCTGACCATAAACGCTGGCAGACAAGTCGAAATTCATGAAATTAATGCTGATGTTTCCACCATACATAAACTTCGGGAAGTACGAGCCCAGGATGACACGGTCATCATCGTCAATTTTTCCGTCTTTGTTTTGATCTACATACTTGAAATCACCCGGAACCAGGCCGTTTTCAATAGCCACCGGATCGGCTTCAATTTCTGCCTGGTTCTGGTACACCCCGGCAACCTCACGGCCGTAGAATGCCATCAAAGGTTCACCAATGTAAGTGCGTTGACGGAATTCGGCAGTTCCACCATCAATGTATTCCTGGCCATAAAGGTCGATGGCCTCATTTTTTAATGTTGAGAAGTTAGCTCCAATGCTATAGCTGAGTTTGTCATTTATTGCCTGGTCGCTCCAGTTGATCGCAAGTTCAATTCCAGAATTTCGAATAACCCCTACAGGTTTTAAGACACTTCCACCTACTGATGGAATAGAAACAGGAATAGCTGCATTCTTGGTATCACGGTTGTAGTAATCGAAATCGGCTGAAAGCTTATTCTTGAGAAATCTTGCAGTGAAACCAACATCAAACTCTTCAGTCAATTCCCATTTGAGCTCCGAGTAATCACTGGAAACAACCGTTCCGGAATAGACAATTCCATTAAGTGTGGTATTTATCACGGTTGTCGTGTAAGCACCGTCACTGGCCTGAATCCGGTCGTTTCCGAGTTGTCCCCAGCTTGCCCGAAGTTTGAAAAAGGGTACAATATCGTTATCCTGCAGGAAATTCTCTTCTGTCATTACCCAAGCCACACCTACGGTGGGAAAATATCCCCAGGTTTGCTGGTATTTGTTGCTGCCGTCAGCACGTAAAGTGGCGTAGAGCAGATACTTTTCACTAAAATTATAGGCAATTCTGCTAAAATAGGACATTCCATACTGCCTTAATCCGTCATCCGATACAGCATCAGCCGGAATATTCAACGACTGATCGATGTACCAGGATTGTTCCTTATCGGTCGGGAAATTTTTGCCTTGTGCAGAAAGCCTCATGAAACCTTCATCTTTAAAGGAAGTACCTGCCATAACAGTCAGATTGTGGTTATGGAAACTTTTATTGAATGTGAGGATATTATCCCAGATATGGTTGTTATAATTGGACAAATTCCGTGTGATTGTTGCATCCGGGTTTTGGAAACTGTTCCCGATGAACCAGGGCAAATTGATAATTCTTTGATCGATTGCTGTGTAGGCGTAATTATAGGTGGTTTTAAAGGTAAGGGTTTTGGGAATAAGATTGAACTCCATGTAGAAATTGGTGAGCAACTTCTTGATTTTCATCAGGTCGATGTTGTAATCCATGCCTGGGAAGGGGTTCTGACCACTCCTGTAACCCAAATCCTGAGCGTTTGAGTAATTTGTTGGTGTCGCCTCAGTATTCATCGTATCGTAGACAGGCATAATTGGAACGGCAAAATAGGCATCGTTCCAGGCGCCGGCCTGATCATTATACTTTAAAGCATTGCTAAAAATAAGATTACCTCCGATGGTAAGCCATTTGGTAGCTTTAATATCTAACTTGGAGCGGAGGTTCATTCTTTCGTACTGATTTTTCATGTTCAGGATACCATCCTGGAAGAAATAATTCGCTCCAACTGAATACCTGGCTTTTTCTGTTCCTCCTGAAAAATCCAGGCTGTGATTGCTGATAGGTGCAAGGTGAAGAATTTCGCTGTACCAATCAGTATTGGGCTCTGGTATATTGGGATCTACCCTGCTTCTTCCGTAACGCTGCATGGCATTCAGGATGAATGTTTCATCAGCTTCAGATCCTGATTCCATGGCCATAATGGTAAACTGTTGTGAGTTGGCCATTTTTACAACATTTTGAGCAACCTGATAGCCGAAGTATCCGTTGTAGGTTATTTCGGTTTTCTGGTTGTAGGCACCTGATTTGGTCTCAATCAACACAACACCATTTGCGGCCCTGACTCCATAAATGGCTGCCGCAGATGCGTCCTTCATCACTGAGATGGACGCTATTTCCGATGGATTCAGGAAGTCGATGTTATCAAAGAACATACCATCAACGACATACAGGGGTGATTCGTTTTCTCTTCCGGGGAATGAGCCGATACCACGGATTCTGATGGTGGGTGAATCACCAGGACCACCATTGGTCACTACCTGCAGACCTGCAACTTTACCCTGCATAGCCTGTAAAGGCTGTGATGCAGGTGTTTTAATAATGTCATCGGATTTGACAGTTGTAATGGATGATGTCAGATCTTTGACTTTTGTACTGCCATAACCAACGACAACCACTTCCTGTAAAGATGTTTTTGAAGGAATTAACTGGATGTTGAATACACTCTGATTGCCAACGGATATTTCCGTTTTTTCGTACCCAACGAAGCTGATAACCAGCGTATTTTCGCCAGGGGGAACCATTAAGCTGAATTTGCCATCCATGTCGGTTATTGCGCCATTGGATGTGCCTTTAATCAATACTGTTGCTCCCGGTAAAGATTCATTCGTCGATCGGTCAGAAACGGAACCACTGATGCTCCTTTCCTGCCCGAATACTGCAGTCCCGGCAATAGCCAGCAAAAGCAATAGCATGCTCTTAAACCAGCCAATTGCTTGTTTTAGTAATAGATGGTTCTTCATAACATTTTTTTTATTGGTTTTATAGTTATTAAGTATTTGGTTGAGAGTTTTTGTGTTTGTGTCCACGCAATCATACTTACTTTGAAATTTAATGGCTCATCATTTATCCAATCTTCATTAAAATTTTTCTAAAAAAAATAACCGGATAATTTAATTAAAGCAAGTGTTTTTCATCATAAAAATAAACACATTTCTTTTAGCTACTGAGGAAAAAAAAAAAAAACTTAGAAAATTTTTATTTCCTTGATCTCGCCCCCAAAAAAAAAGGAAAATGCCATTACCATTGTAAGTCATCATTTATCGTATCCTCTCGCTCACCGGCATACCTTAATTCTTCCACCATCCTGATATTCGTGGATTCAAGCTGGTCGAGGATCGGGTTGTCCATAATGCTTATCGTATCGAAATGGCCGGCGAATAATTAAGAAAGATATAACAATTATTGAACTAAATCGAAAAAATACCGGTAATATTAAATGTATATTTGTATAACCGTGGAAGTGCAGCAGGAGTTGGATAAACTGGGATTTAGTTATTGAGATTAACTAAAAATGAAAAATCATATGAAGATCAGTAAAGCTGTATTGTTTGTGGTTTTGACTTTTACTGCATGTGAACAGCCGCAACAGCTTGTATTCAAATCTCATGGAAAGGTTAATTATCCTTTGACACGAGATGAAGAGATCATGCTCGATTCAATTCAGCAAATGACTTTTCTTTTCTTTCTAAATGAACATCACCCTGGTTGGGGAATTGTAAAAGACCGCACTGCAAGCTGGGCTCCTTCCAGCATAGCATCAACAGGTTTTGGAATTCCATCGTTCGCAATCGGTGCTGAAAGAAATTGGATAACTCGTGAGCAAGCAGCACAGATTACGCTTAATATTCTTAATTTCTTTATCAATTCCGTTCAAAGTCCTGATACAAATGTAACCGGTTACAAAGGATTTTACTATCATTTTCTGAAAATGGATTCCGGCACACGTGAATGGAATTGTGAACTTTCTTCCATAGATACAGGCTTACTCATGATGGGGATTATCTTTGCACGGAACTATTACAACTTAGACAATGAAATTGAAAACCAAATCCGTTTACTTGCAGGAAAATTAATTGACAGAATTGATTGGGATTTCATGGAAATGCCTGCTTCGGGTGAATTTGCTTATACGATTTCAATGGGCTGGACTCCTGAAAAAGGCTTGCATGATATGGGCTGGAGCGGCTATAACGAAGCCCTGCTCCTTTATGTCCTGGCTGCCGGCTCCGGAATGAAAAATGTTGAACAAAGCTACCAATCCTGGCTAAAAAATTATAAATGGTACACACCTTACGAAGGACTTTCGCACGCAGCTTTTCCCCCTTTGTTTGGTCATCAGTTTTCACAGGCATTCATTGATTGTCGAGGCCTGGTTGATGCATTCATGAAGGAGAAAGGGATCGATTACTTTGAAAACTCCCGCCGTGCAACTTATGTTCAACGACAATACGCAATAGATAATCCTCATGGCTGGGTTGGTTATGATTCGCTTTGCTGGGGTGTTACTGCAAGTGATGGCCCTACGGAGAAGTATAATTTTGATGATAAGGAGTTTTTGGGTTATGCAGGAAGAGGAACGAGCGGTCCCGATTACAATTATTTTGATGATGGAACAATTGCACCTTACGGATCGCTTTCATCATTACCATTTGCCCCTGAAATAGTCCTGCCGACCATTAAATCAATTATTGAAAAGTATGGTGAGAAGCTATGGGGCAGATATGGTTTTTATGATGCTTTCAATCCAACAGCTAATTGGATCAATGATGATTTCATAGGCATAGATCAGGGTCCCATGCTGATTATGATAGAAAATTTCCGGACAGGCCTGGTCTGGAATTATATGATGAAAGATCCGGTAATCCAGAAAGGTTTGAACAAACTCGGGTTTACATATTTGAAGTAGAATATTATAAAGAGCCTCACACCCTGCGGGGCTTTCTAAAAATTTTATTAAATGAGTTTCCTGCAGAAGTAGTGATTTATTATTAAGTATTAAATCAATCATTTTCTTTATGAAAGAACAGGAAACAATCACGGTTCAGGGCACAAAACCAGAAGATCGAATTCGTTTTTCACAATTAGCTGCTTATGGCGCCGGAGGCATTATTCCCATTGCCCTCTTCAACATAGCCGGAATACTAGTGGGTTTGATGGGCAATATAAGCCTGGGGCTCAGCGCCTTCTGGCTGGGAGTTATTTTGATCATCCCTCGTTTGTGGGATGCTCTTTCTGATCCCATTATCGGTCATCTTTCTGATAATACCCGGACCCGCTGGGGGCGCCGGCGTCCCTATCTGCTGATAGGCGGAATATTAGTTGCAGTGTGCTTTGTCCTCATCTGGTGGATCCCAAAAGGTGATATGGTGCGTGTCTGGTTCCCGACTGAAACGGGTTTCCATGCGTTTCAGCTGGCCTATATTCTCTTTTCACTCCTGTTATTTTTCACTGCCTGTACTATTTTTGAGATCCCTCACGGTGCCCTTGGTATGGAAATGACTACCGATTACCACGAACGCACCCGTCTTTTCAGCGCCAAGAGTTTTGTCGGCAATCTATTTGCCATGAGCACCCCCTGGCTTTTTGCCCTCGCAAGCATGGAAATTTTCAAGGGCCCAGGAGGCAATGAGGTCGATGGGATGCGTTATGTCTCCATACTTATCGCGGCTATCCTGATTCCACTCTCCTTCTGGTGGTTTTTCACTTTACGCGAACCGGGATTTAAACAAGCTGCAAAGCAGAAAAAAACACCCTTCTGGAAAGATATGAAACACACTGCCAGCAATAAAAACTTTATCATGCTGACGCTGACGATTTTCACGCTGGCCATGGGCTTCAATTTCGTCAACCTGCTCGGGTCATACATTCCTATTTTTTATGTTTTCGGGGGTGACAAAATCGCAGGTGCCTATCTGCTCGGAATCAACGGCACCGTGTGGGCCATCACCGGAGTACTTGCCGTCTTCCCCCTCAACTGGATCAGCCCAAAATTGGGTAAACGGAATACCCTCACTATTGCTATTTTACTCATGTGCCTGGCACAACTCTCCAAGATTATCTGCTATAACCCGGCATATCCTTATTTGATCATTATTCCCACAGTACTGCTTTCTGCCGGCATGCTGTTTTTCTTTACGCTGGGAGCTTCTATGGTTGGCGACATCTGTGACGAAGATGATTTAAAGACAGGGCGTCGCACGGAGGGAAGTTTTTACTCGATATTCTGGTGGTTCATAAAAATGGGAACCGCATTAGCCAGCTTTGTCGCGGGTGCGCTGATCGTATTTACTATGTTTGATGAAACCCAGGTCATAAAAGTGGATGCCTTGCAGGGTAGTATCAGGGTGTTGCGCAGCGAGTTGCAATCCCGGAAAGACGGCAAACCCCAAACAGGAAACTTTGTGGAGTTGATCGGGAAAGCCAGAATGCGTTCAAATGAGCTCATGTCGCACCTGGAAACCAAATCCCTGGAAACCAAAAACAGCAAGGAGCATTATGTAGAGCTTATGCAAAACATTACAGGGGTGGATAACCGGCTTGCAAACTTGAACACAACATTACCTCCGGAATTCCTGGATAAAGAGCTCGACATTATTGAAAACGAAATCGTACCACTCACAAAACAGACACCCTTTACGCTTTTGATGATGCGTGTGGTGGAGATTGGACTGCCACTGTTATTGGGCATCTTTTCGATTTTCTTTATCCTCCGGTACTCTCTGACTGAAAAACGATCTCATGAAATTAAAGATCTTCTCAAGCAAAGAAATATGAAACGTTCAAAAGAAGAAGGAAAAAATGCAACAGAATCAGCGACTGTATAGTATAACCGACGGGTTAACCCGTCGGTTAATTCCATTGAACCCGTCGGTTAGTTCTATTCAAATATTGAAATAAATAAAACCAGAGAATGACTTTTATAATCAAAAAAGATAGTTTTTATCTCAACGGCAAAAAGGTGTTCCTCAATTCAGGGGAAATTCATTATTTCAGGATTAAGCGCGAGCTGTGGGACAAGCATCTGGAAGCAGCTAAAGAGGCCGGTTTAACTACTATCAGCACTTATGTTCCATGGGCATGGCACGAATCAGAGGAGGGCGTTTTTGATTTTGAGGGCAAATCATGCCCGGAACGCGATCTTAAAGGTTGGCTTCAGCGATGCCAGGCTCATGGATTACATTGCATCGTGAAACCAGGGCCATTTATTCTGGCAGAGATCCGGGGGGCCGGACTGCCAGATTGGTTTTTGGATCAATATCGTGACGAGGTCAAGATGCGCAACAGTAAAGGTGAAATAGTTCAAAGTGACGGAGTCAGTCTGTTTAATCAGAAATACCTGGAAAAGGTTACGCTGTGGTATGATCAGATCATGCCGTTCATCAGTGAACGCGAAATATCAGCCGGCGGTCCGGTCATCATGATGCAGATCTGCAATGAGATCGGCGTATTCTCATGGCTGGCACATCAGGGAGACTATGGTCATGCAGTGAAGGATCGTTTCATTTCATACTTATCAGGTAAATTTACCAGTATTGCAGAAGTGAACAGTCTGTGGGGAACAGCTTATCAGGACTTTGCTCATGTGGAACTCCCTCCGGATGGCAAACTTCCCTATGCATCAAAGGGAGACCGCGGCCGTGATTATGAATGGCATTGTTTCTGGAGAACCTATTACGGCGACTATTTGAGAATGCTCACCGGGATGGCAAGGGACAGAGGTGTTAAGGTTCCGTTATTTCATAATCTTCCCGGCTGGATCTATGGACATGGCTATGAATTTCCGGTCAATATCACCATGTACGAAGATTTATTCGGGGATAAGAGCGAGATCTTTTTCGGAGTCGATCATATTCCGGAATTCTCATCATACCGCAATATGCATGATGACCGGATCATTAATGATATAACCTATGCGATGCAGGGGAACAAGCCGCTGTTAGCTGCTGAGTTCCAGAGCGGCTCCCGTGAATATCATGTGGTAACGAATCCACATGAGATGGAACTCTTCTACAAAGCAAGCATTGCCAATGGCCTGACCGGCTGGAACTACTATATGTTCTCACAGGGCCGCAATCCAAGGCGAAGGGGCTATTCCGGGGAAACTTTTTACTGGTTCACCCCGCTCACGCCGGAAGGTAAGCGCACTGGTGCTTTCCCGCTGGTCAAACGCATGAGTAAAATTGTTAAAACCTCTGAAAGCCTTATCGTTGATGCAAAACGTAAAGCCGAGGTATGCGTCCTTTTCTATCCTCCATATTATGCAACGGAGCTGGAACGGCCTGAGGAAGGTGAGTCTGAACTCCAATTCTTGTTCACTGCCATCCGCAGACCGGCCTATTTCGACGGATTGCTGAAAGTGCTCCAGGTCCTTAATATCGATTATGATATGGTTGATCTATCTCAGGCTTCTGCAGATTCATTGAGAAACTATAAACAGGTGTGGGCATTCAGCACGGATGAGATGAATGCCAGGGATCAGCAGACCATTGTTGATTATGCCAAAGCCGGCGGCAATATTGTCCTTTTCCCATATCTGCCTGACCGTGAGATGTCGCAGAATCCATGTACAATCATTCGCAATGCCTTGTCAGTGGAGCCATCCGGAAAGGAAATCATCGATTCGCCATTGATCGATATTTATGACCTGAAAGATATCAAGTGCGCCAATCCACAGATCACCTATTCGGAAGAATCACTCTCCGGAGCAGAAATTATTGCCCGGACTATTAAAGGCACTGCATGTGGATTTACAAAATCTCTCGGAAGCGGATCCCTGGTTCACCTGGGAACCTGGATAGGATTTGACACGGAAGGACATAAACCGGTTTATGAAGCAATTCTGAAGAGATCAGGCGCAAAGCTCAGGCAGGCATCAACCGGCAATGATAATCTCGCTGTAAGAGAACGCTTCACAGATCAAAATTCCGCCGTCCTTTTCGTAGGGAATTACTACAACGAAGAACATTCTGGCAAAGTTACCTATACTCATCCTGAAAGTGGTGAAGCTGTCACAATTCCTTACACGCAGAATGAGATGCTATGGCCGGCATTATACGGTGTATTAACTCCGGTGTGCATGGAAGTTTCTGACGGATTAAAGATCCTGCACAGCACCTCTGATATTCTCGATGTCGCAGAGATTGATGGTCAACTTGAGATTACCCTGTACGGAGATCGTGATCTGGCCGGGGAAATCGTCCTGGAGGGAAAGAATGCTGTGAAGATAAAATCCGCTACAATTAATGGAGTAGAAGTGAAAATGGTTTGTGACAACGAAAGGGTTGTGTTCAATTACAATCATAAGTATAAGGAAGAAGTTAAATTGATTTTTTACCACTCAGGATAAACCTGAATTGAGTAATTCGCGGTAATCTGTGTAAAAAATCAGCGCACATCTGCGAGAAATTTTATAAGGGTTCTCGCGGATGAACGCGGATCAAGGCTCAGATGAACGCAGATTCTTTTAATGTGCTTTTGCAGATTAATATAAGTAATAAGATGTCTGAGAATATAATGAATATCAAGAATCACTTCGGTCTTTCCATCGATTTCCTGGAAAATGGCTCGGTGAAGAGTATAGAAGCTGATCCGATCAGAATAAGCCTCAAAGCGGCAACACCTTTTTCAAGATCAGGAGCAAACCTCTATTGTAGAAAAAGGACAAAACCCTTTGAATACACAGCCCTTTTTGGTCCGGAAAGCAATAGTCGCTTCAAAGCAGGAGAAGATGCGTTTGTTGCTGAAGGCAGCTGGGCTGGCCTCAAATATACATGTTTACTGCAACTTTCAAAAAAGAGCTTGAGCTGGCAGTGGAGTATTGATATTAAAAATATATCTGACGATGCTGTTGAACTGGATTTAATTCATGTACAGGACGCCGGGCTAAAGCCGGTGACTGCCGGGTTGATCAACGAGTACTATGTAAGCCAATATCTTGAACGACGTATTCTTGAAGATAAAAACTATGGTTCTGTTATATGCTGCCGTCAAAACATGAAAGAATCTGTTGGTCATCCATGGTTAATGATGGCTTGTAAAAACGGAGCGACCGCAGCAAGTGTTGATGGCATGCAGTTTTATGGCAAAACCTTCCGGGAAACCGGAATTCCGGAAGGTTTGCTGACAGACAAGCTGGGGGGCGAATATTCCGGGGAATCGTCTGTTCTTGCCTTGCAGGAAAAACCATTTAAACTGGCCGCCGGGGATGATCATAAAAGTGTATTTGTCGCGACTTATTTGCCGGATCACCCGCAGGCCACTACAGATGGTGATTTGAATCGTTTAACCGGCCTTATGCTTGAATTTGATGATCAAATTCCTTATGCAGGTTCGCACGATTTGATTACCCCGGTCAGGAACTTATTTAATTCATCTGCTTTATTACCGGTTGATGATTTAAGTGATGAAGAGCTTAACAGGTTTTTTGATAAAGAGAGGCGTCATTGCGAAGAAGAAAATGGTCAGTTGTTGTCATTTTTCAGCAAGCAAAACAACCATGTTATGTTACGGGCTAAAGAGATAATGGTTGACCGCCCGCATGGAAATATTATGCAAGCTAAAGCAGGGTATGCGCCTGATGAAAATATTGTATCCACAACCTCATTTGCATATGGTGTTTTCAATTCGCATCTTACCCAGGGTAATACTAATTTTAATATTCTGCTTTCCGTTTGTTCCAGCCAGTTTAACCTGGCACTGGAAACAGGGCAAAGGATCTTTGTTGAGGTTGATGGCCGGCAATATTTGCTTGGAGTTCCCTCTGCTTTTGAGATCGGCTTAAATCATTGCCGATGGATATATAAACATGGCGGTTATTGCTTCCAGGTTCGCACCTGGACATCTAAATCCGCCCCACAGGTCAATTTGGACTTCAAAGTGATCAGTGGTAATCATGTTAAGTTGTTAATTACCCATCATTTCGATGAGACTAATGGCTGGAATATTATCCCGGGCAGTACAACCGGTGAATATGTAGCTAGGCCAAAAGCAGATAGTATGATTGCAGGCAAATTTCCGCATGCACAATTCAGGATAATAGTTCATAGTGTTATTGCTGATTACAAGGTTTGTGGCGATGAGGTGCTATATTCCAATAACAAAAGCCAGGCGGGTTCTTTATTTGTCCTCGACATCCGGGAAACATCTGATTTTTGTATGAGTTTTATGGGTGAAGTATGTTCCGTTGCTGAGGCAACTAAAATTGAAGATGCGGATGATCAGTGGTTTTCAGATTGCCAGGATGCCCGGTCTGCCTGGCAGGACTTGTGTTTAAATCTCTCTCTGAAAGGGGATCAGGAAGACATTGCAGCCATCCGGGAAATCCTGCCATGGTATGGCATGAATGCACTTACTCATTTTTTAACGCCTTACGGGTTGGAGCAATTCGGCGGGGCTGCCTGGGGCACGCGCGATGTATGCCAGGGACCGCTTGACTTGCTGTTATGCATGGAGAAGTATGATGCAGCCAGACAAGTATTGCGCATCATATTCTCGAATCAGAATCCGGATGGCGGCTGGCCGCAATGGTGGATGTTCGACAGCTACTCAAATATCCGGGCTGATAGCGCTCATGGAGATATTTTTTACTGGTGTATTATTGCTCTTAGTAACTATATTAAAGTTACCGGCGATCTGAAACTCCTTGATGAGATTTTACCTTATTACCATGAAAATGGTGTTGCCAACGCTGAAAAAACGCCACTCAGCGAACACGTTGACAGGCTTATCAATATGATAGTTGATTCATTTATCCCGGGTACTGCGTTAGTACCTTTTGGCGGCGGTGATTGGAATGATTCCCTGCAACCGGTCAGCAAGGAATTGGCGCAACGCATGATTTCAAGCTGGACGGTTGAAATGAATTATCAGGCCTTTGCGCAATACCAGGTGGTGTTTGAGCAGAGCGGCAATTCAGGAAAAGCTGACGAATTGAAAGAGATCTGTGAAAAGATCAAAGCAGATTTTAACAAATACCTGGTAAAGGATGGAGTAGTTGCAGGTTATGGCCTGGTTGAAGAAGACCGCAGTATCAGTGTGCTGCTACACCCCAGTGATGCTAAAACCAATATCCGGTACAGTATTTTGCCGATGAATCGTGGTATTATCAGTGAAATATTTACAAAAGAACAGGCTCAGCACCACCAGGAACTTATTGAACAGCACCTGAAAGGCCCCGATGGCGCTCGTTTGATGGACCGTCCCCTCAAATACAAAGGGGGTATTCAAACTATTTTTCAGAGAGCCGAAAGCAGTACATTCTTTGGTCGCGAGATTGGCCTCATGTATGTGCATGAACATATTCGCTATGCAGAATCACTGGCCCTTACAGGCAGGGCAGATGCTTTTCTGAAAGCGCTTCGTCAGGCAATTCCGGTTGCATACAGGGATATTGTGCCCTGTGGGGATATTCGCCAGTCAAATTGTTATTACAGCAGTTCAGATGTCACATTTAAGAGTCGTTATGAAGCTGATGAACGATACGATGAAATAAAAACGGGTAAAATTACTCTTAAAGGCGGATGGCGGGTTTATTCCAGCGGTCCTGGCATTTATATCAGCCTGATCGTATCACGATTGCTTGGTTTACGGACTGAATCCGGAAATATAATTATTGATCCTGTAATTCCACATTCTTTAGATGGTTTTTCTGCCTTTATGGATTTTATGGGTCATCCTGTGAGGTTCATTTATGCAATAAAGGAAAGTAATTTTAGCCCCAAAGCTGTTTCCATTAACGGCAAAGCTATTAAGTTCATTTATGAAGATAACAAATATCGCCAGGGTGGGGCAGTTATTCCAAAAGGACAATTTTTAGCCATGTTGGATCAGCAGGATAATATAGTTGAGATACAATTGTAGTGATTCTTTGCGTTAATAATAAGTGCGTTGATTATCAACCAAATAACTTTAGTGTATTTTAGTGTTTTAGTGATTTAGTGGCAGAAAATGGACTTTTTATAACAATATTTGACCTATGTTAAGGAAAACAGTGCTCCTATTATATTTGTGCACTTCGCTCTCAGCGACATCACAGGAGTACGATTACATCTACACATTTTTTGGCAACAGTGCCATGCCTGGTGATTATTTTTTCAGTCATACGACCTGCAGCGGCGGTTCGACTATTAAAAATACTGTTGGCAGGCTTCCGGTAAGTGAAGAGATATTTCATACGCCGGGAAATTCCCTTGAATTGCAATACCGGAATGTCGCCGGAGGTGATTGGAAAGCAGTTATATACCACCAGGATAAACGTGGAATGGATCACTTTAAGAAACCGGTATTTTTATCATTGTGGATATTCAAACCTTCTGAAAAAACTTCTGAAAATGAATGGCCACAACTGCAATTCATGAGAAAAGACAGCAGCCTTTCCGCCGCTTATACTTTCACTTCAATTAAAGCTGACCAATGGCAATGTGTTCTGGTCCCTTTGGATCAATTTGACAATATTGATGCGGATCATCCTGAAAATACCATCGCCGTTGTTTTCTCCCAAAATAATGATACAGGCAATAGCACGCATACCCTTTTTATTGATGATATTGAGTTTTTGCCTGATGGCCCTTCCGATGCAATCTCTTTGGCCCCGGTAATCATGTCTGCCAAAGGTTACGCCATGCATGTGGATATTTCATGGGAAAAGATTACCGATTCAACTATTCACCTGGTAAAAATATACCGTTCTGAAAATGGGGTGGGCTATCATGCAGTTGGAATTCAGCAGCCTTACATAAACCGTTATATGGATTTTACAGGCGAGACAGGGAAAAACTATTCATACAGGATTTCTTTTCTGAACATCCATTTCGAAGAGGCCAGCCTGTCTTCCCCGGTCTTGGCTGCAACAAAGCCGCTGAGCGACGAGGAATTGCTGACGATGGTGCAGGAAGCTTCCTTCCGGTATTACTGGGAAGGCGCAGAACCCAACAGCGGACTGGCACGGGAAAATATTCCGGGACGGCACAATATGATTGCCACCGGGGCATCCGGTTTTGGGATCATGGCGTTGATCGTGGGTACGGAAAGAAAATTTATTACCAGGGAAGAATCCATACAACGTTTTATCCAAATTCTCAATTTTCTTGAGAGAGCTGAAACTTTCCATGGCGTATATCCCCATTTTATTGATGGCCTGAGTGGCAAAGTCGAACCATTTTTTGGCAGAAGGGATAATGGCGCTGACCTTGTGGAAACCTCTTTTCTGCTTCAGGGATTATTAGCCGCAAGGCAATATTTCTCAGGAGATAATGACCAGGAAAAGCTGATCAGGGATAAAATAACCAATATCTGGGAAAAAGCCGAATGGGATTGGTTCAGGCGTTATCCCGAAAGTAAATTTCTATACTGGCATTGGTCGCCGGATCAGGAGTGGGTGATCAATCACAGGCTGATCGGCTGGAATGAGACCATGGTGGTTTATTTGCTGGCTATCGCCTCACCTACCCATCCGGTCCCTGCGGAAATGTACTACACCGGCTGGGCCAACCAGGACAATACGGGTAAAAATTACCGTTCAAACTGGGGACAGAACAACGATGGATCGAAGTACACCAATGGCAACATTTATTTTGGGATCAAACTGGATGTGGGCGTATCCAACGGCGGCCCGCTATTCTTTACCCATTATTCCTACATGGGCTACGATCCTCATTTTATTACTGACAAATACACAAACTATTTTACTAACAATCAGAGTATTGCAAAAATCAATTTCAGCTATTGTGTATCGAATCCAAACCAGTTTAAAGGCTATGGCGAAAATGCCTGGGGACTCACCGCCAGCGATGGCCCGTATGATTATTCCGCGGACGAGCCTATGCCCGGGCGGGATATCGGTAAACTGGCGCCCACGGGGGCAATCAGCTCCTTTCCTTACACACCTGAGGAATCCATGAAAGCATTAAAGAACTATTATTACAACTATGGCAGGTTTTTATGGGGAGAATACGGTTTCAAAGACGCATTTGACTTGACCGGTAACTGGTGCTCTGAAATTTACATGGGGCTTAACCAGGCGCCCATGACGGTGATGATCGAAAATTACCGCACCGGCCTGGTGTGGAAGATGTTCATGCAGGATTCGGAGGTTCAGGAGGGATTAGAGAAACTTTAATTGTCGTTTGTCAATTCCGCATTGTCGATGGTCGAAGGATTGAATCATTCATTAAAATTAACATCTTGTTTTTTATATTCTTTCATTTGCCTGGTAGGTTCTATAATTGAGAATCCGCTCCATAATTTATCGTCAAATTGATCAACATATATCACATCCATGTATTCCTGCTGTTTAAAATCTTCATATAGACTGTCAGAAATTTCCCTGTCATCAAGAACATAATATTCAATCGAATTTTCAGATCTGACAGAGATATCCATTTCAATATCAAAATCCATAAGTTCCTTATCGAAGAGCACTCTTTTTCTCTTCTTTGATATTTCCAGGTTTCTGTTCACGCTGACTTTTGTACCGGCTTTCTTAGAGAAATACTTCAATATATAATTACTGCCTTTCTTCTCAAAATAGATTGATCCGCTAAACTGAGTTTCTGTATATCCAATACCAAGGAGATGTACATCATGGCCAATTTTGCCCGGGGCATATTCATAATCAGCTCGGATTAAGGCAAAAGTATTCACAGAGATATACATTCTGCCAACATAAAGCCCGTTATCCTCCGGCTTGAAATCTATGATATATACATCTTCTCCATTAAAGCTGGTACCACCGGTAAGCGAATATGTGTATCGGCCTGTTTCGTGCAAGAATTCCCATTGGTTCTTATTATCCAATAAACTATAGCCGAGGTGAGATTCGATACCACGACCAAAATACGATAGCTTCCTTTTATTCTCGTCAAGCGTATCTTTAACAGGTTCAGGATTTTCAGGAGTTTTATCAATTTTTTGGCTGAAAATTCCGCTTTTGAATTTCCAATACTCATTCTCTTCCGTGGTGGTAAAGAGATTCTCAAAAATCGTATCAAATTGTTCAAGCTCATCAATATCTTTCTCTTTAAGTGAAACTGTTCTGATAGGATCAACCTTAAGCTTGACTGAATCTTCCTGGTTTTTTGTAATGTAAATATTTCCCAGGAAATCTGTATACGAAGTAGTATGCTTTGGAATTTTTTCTTCAAACAATTGTAACGCTTCCCTATTCAACTCAGGGATCGTGCTTTTTTTATAATTGAGGCTGAATGAATCAAAATCTGCAATATCTCTTTCCCGGATAAATGTTTGCCTGACACAGGTCGTTTGTTGATAATTCGATTCTTTATTCTTTAGTACTTTTTTAACAATTGATACCGGATCAGGGGGGTTGCCAAAGATTAGAGTTTCACTTAAATTATAGATTTCTTCTTTCAAATAAATAACCGAAGAAGTGTCTAACTGACCAATAAGTACTTTTTTGGATTTATAACCAATGTATTGAAAACATATGGTGTCGGTTTTATCCGGATCTGAAATATCTATTGAGAAATAGCCATTCTCGTTGCTAATTGCACCTTCACTTTTATGCAAAACATATATATTGGCATAAGGAAGAGCTGTTTGCTTATCTATGTCAAGAACTAATCCCTTTAGTTCCTTGTTAGCAAAGCGACTTTTATTGGTTTCAATAATTGTTGAGTCTTGTGTTGTCTGCGCATGACCGTTAGCAACTAATAATAATGTAAAAAGTATTGACAATAAATATGGTCCTTTCATATTATCTTTTGTGTCAAGGTATAAAAACCTATTGAATTCAAAATTACACAATTGGTATACTTAATCCGCGGTCATCTGCAAAAATCCGCGGGAATGCGACGGATTTACGCGGATAATTTAATTTCTAATGTGGTTTGCATCAATCGAAGCTTAAATGATCGTGAGTTAGCTGCACTGCTTATATATTGATATCACCCAACCGATTTTCTTTGTTCCCAATCTCGAACCAATTCACTAAATTTGAAAATCAGAAAAGGACCTATTAACCTCAAACAGGATAATATGAAGCTAATCTCATTTTCATGGTTAAGATGGTGAAATGAATGAGTTGACCGTAAATGATCAGTCTAATCCAAGCAGAACAGAGACCATAAAAAGCTGGAAATAATCAAATCTTATACTAGAATATTCAAAAATGAAGAGACTCAAAAAATACCTTCTGACATGTCTGCTTCTGGTAATTGCATTGCACGCCGGGGCGCAGCAAAAGACCTGTTGTAATCCCGTAAACATCGACTATGGTTACACACCGATCCCTAATTTCAGCGAATGGGGGAAGCACCGGGCAACAGCCGATCCGGTGATAGTCAATTACAAGGGTGACTATTTTTTGTTCTCGACCAATCAATGGGGATATTGGTGGAGCAGCGATATGGTACAGTGGAATTTCGTTCCCAGGAAATTTCTGCGCCCCTGGAATGAAGGTTACGATGAACTTTGTGCCCCGGCCGTGGGAATCATCGGCGATACCATGCTGGTGTTCGGATCAACTTACACCAGCAGTTTTACGATCTGGATGAGTACCCATCCCAAAACAGATGACTGGCATCCCCTGGTGGATTCCTTCGCTATAGGAGGTTGGGACCCGGCTTTCTTCACTGATGACGACGGCCGGTTTTATATGTACAATGGGAGCAGTAACCAGTATCCGCTTTTTGGAGTCGAGCTTGACAGGAAAACCATGCAACCCCTGACAACCCGCAAAGAGATGTATATCCTTGAATCCTGGCGTTATGGCTGGCAACGTTTTGGGGAAAACATGGACGACACCTTCCTCGATCCGTTTATAGAAGGGGCCTGGATGACGAAAAACAATGGGAAATATTATCTCCAGTATGGCGCTCCCGGAACGGAATTCAGTGGTTATGCCGACGGTGTGATTATCGGGGACAGTCCCCTTGGACCATTCGTACCACAATCGATGCCCTTCAGCTGCAAACCCGGTGGATTTGCCCGTGGTGCAGGACATGGGGCCACTTTTCAGGATAACTGGAGCAATTACTGGCATGTTTCAACCATTGCGATTTCCGTTAAAAACAATTTTGAGAGGCGGATCGGCATCTGGCCTGCCGGTTTCGATGCTGATGGTGTGATGTATTGTAATACGGCCTTCGGGGATTATCCGGCTTATCTGCCAACCGGTGAAGCAGACCATCTGAAAAGCCGGTTTACAGGCTGGATGCTCCTGAATTACCAGAAACCGGTCGCCGTTTCTTCAACTTATGGCCAGTATGCTGCCAACTTTGCCGTGGATGAAAGTATCAAAACATACTGGTCCGCTGCCACCAGCAATGAAAATGAGTGGATTCAGTCCGATCTGGGTGCCTTTTCCACCGTAATGGCAATCCAAATCAATTATGCCGATCAGGATGCGGAATTTCTTGGCAAATCCCTGGGAGTGTATCATCAATATAAGATCTTTGAATCAGCCGATGGAAAAAAATGGAACCTGCTGGTCGACAAAAGCGGTAATAAAACCGATGTGCCACACGACTATGTGGAATTGGCCAAACCTGTCAAAACCCGTTACCTCAAACTGGTGAACATCCACATGCCCACCGGCAAATTTGCCATCAGTGGATTTCGTATCTTTGGCCATGGATCGGGAGAAAAACCGGAGACTGTCAAAGAATTTCTTGTTCTCCGAACCGAGAAAGACAAACGCAGTGCCTGGCTGAGATGGAGTCCGGTTGACAATGCCTATGGCTACAACATCTACATGGGAACCGAACCAGGTAAATTGTACAATTCCATCATGGTTTACAGTGCCAACGAATACTGGCTCAAATCAATGGACAGGGAAAAAATGTATTACTTTACAATTGAAGCGATTAACGAAAACGGGGTAAGTGTTACCACCCCAATCATAAAATCAGAATAACCTGAATTAATCAATAAATTTACCATATCATGAAATCTAAATTATTTTTTCTGACAGCCTTCATTGCGTTGAGCCTCCTGGTCGCATGTACCCAAAAAACAGAGGTTCCAGCCGACCAGAAGATGAACGTTTTTATTGATGAATTGATGAAAAAGATGACCCTGCAGGAAAAGATCGGCCAGTTGAACCTGCCCGCTTCAGAGGATATTGTCACGGGCCAGGCTTCCAGTTCCGATATCGGGGAAAAAATCAAAGAGGGTAAAGTCGGTGGGCTATTGAACATCAGATCGGTTGAAAAGATTCGCGAGGTGCAAAAAGTAGCCGTTGAAGAAAGCCGCCTCAAGATCCCCCTCATTTTCGGGATGGACGTCATACACGGCTACAGGACCGTTTTTCCTATACCGCTTGGGTTAGCCAGCAGCTTTGACATGGCATTGATTGAGCAAAGTGCACGCATTGCCGCAGTGGAAGCCAGCGCCGACGGTATTTGCTGGAACTTCTCCCCGATGGTCGATATTGCCCGTGATCCCCGTTGGGGCCGGATTGCCGAAGGCGCAGGGGAGGATGCCTACCTTGGCTCCCGTGTTGCAGAAGCCTTCGTTCGAGGGTACCAGGGCGATGATCTGTCGAAAAACAATACCATCATGGCTTGTGTCAAGCACTTCGCATTATATGGCGCTGCTGAGGCCGGACGTGATTACAATACAACCGACATGAGCCGTATCCGGATGTACAATGAGTATCTTCCGCCTTATCATGCTGCCATTAAAGCCGGCGCAGGCAGCGTGATGACTTCATTCAATGAAATTGACGGGATTCCCGCCTCGGGAAACAAATGGCTTATGACGGACCTGTTGCGCGATCAATGGGGATTCAGCGGTTTTGTGGTAACCGATTACACCGCCATCAATGAAATGACCGTTCATGGCATGGGGGATCTGCAGACCGTTTCAGCCATGGCCTTAAGTGCCGGAATTGACATGGACATGGTTGGGGAAGGCTTCCTGACCACTTTGGAAAAGTCCCTGGAAGAAGGCAAAATTACCCGCGTCCAGATCGATCAGGCCTGTCGTCGGATACTGGAGGCTAAATATAAACTCGGCCTGTTCGAAGATCCTTACCGGTATTGTGATTTGGACCGCGCCAAATCGGAAATTTTTACCGAAGAACACAACCGGGTTGCCCGCGAAATCGCTGCCCAGACTTTCGTATTGTTAAAAAACGAAAACCAGGTCTTGCCTCTGGAGAAAAAAGGGAAAATTGCCCTGGTCGGACCCCTGGCCGACAATAAGTGGAATATGGCCGGGATGTGGAGCGTAGCTGTTGATCATACTCAATCTATTTCAGTGCTGCAGGGATTTAAGGATGCTGTGGGAGACCAGGCTGAGATCATTTATACCATAGGAAGCAATATTGTGGATAATCCGGATCTGGATCGTTGGAGCAGTACTTGGGGAAAGCCACCCATTGATACCAGCCGCTCCCCTGAGGAATTGAGGGAAGAAGCTGTCTCGGTGGCTTCAACGTGCGATGTAGTGGTCGCCGTGATGGGCGAGGCCGCAGAAATGAGCGGTGAAAGCTCCAGCCGATCAGATATTTCTCTGCCAGGAAGCCAGAAAGAACTGCTGGAGGCGCTGCTGAAAACAGGAAAGCCGGTTGTCCTGGTGCTTTTCACCGGAAGGCCGCTGGCCATGAGCTGGGAACACGAAAATATTCCGGCCATTCTGAATGTCTGGTTTGGCGGCACCCAGTCCGGTAACGCCATCGCGGATGTTATTTTCGGAAAGGTCAATCCTTCCGGCAAACTGCCTTCTACATTCCCCCAGAATGTCGGACAGGTTCCCATTTTCTACAACCATAAAAATACCGGGCGGCCTCTTCCCGAAGGAGAGTGGTACCAAAAATACCGCTCCAATTACCTGGATGTAACCAACGAGCCCCTCTATCCCTTCGGATATGGATTGAGCTATACCCGGTTTACCTATGGGGACCTTGACCTGGATAAAACGCAACTAACCGGTAATCAGACATTGACGGCAAGCATCAGCCTCACCAATGCAGGCAAATATAATGGTGCCGAAGTGGTCCAGCTTTACATCCGCGACATGATAGGCAGCATCACCCGGCCGGTCAAAGAGCTTAAGGGTTTTCAAAAGGTGTTCCTGAAAGCCGGCGAAACCAAAACAATTACTTTCACCATAACCCCGGAAGATCTGAAATTCTACAACTATGACCTCAAATATGATTGGGAACCGGGTGACTTCGTCATTATGGTGGGAGGTAATTCAAGGGATGTTAAGTCAGCCAATATCAACTGGGTGAAATGATCCCAATTTATGGGTAACTTTACATTATAGAAGACAGAAGTCAGAAGTCAGAAGACGACTAATGGCAACCTTATGACTATCTAATGAATATTTAATAAGCAAATTCCCGAACTTAAACCTTAAAACTTAAACCTCAACACTTACATGGAATCCCGCCTCTTCCTCCTCGATGCTATGGCCCTGATCTACCGGGCCTACTTCGCCTTAAATAAAAATCCCAGGATCAATTCTAAAGGGTTGAATACCTCGGCAATATTAGGATTTGCCAATACGCTGTATGATATCCTGAAAAATGAAAAACCCAGGTATATCGGTGTGGCTTTCGACACCTTTGCCCCTACCCTGCGCGCCGTGGAATTCACCGCATACAAAGCCCACCGTGAAGCGATGCCGGAAGATATTGTCACCTCGCTGCCCTATATTCGCCGGCTGATCGAGGGATTTAACATTCCTATACTTGAGAAGGAAGGCTATGAAGCCGATGATATCATCGGTACCCTGGCCATAAAAGCACAGCAAAAGGACTTCACAACCTTTATGGTTACTTCCGATAAGGATTTCGGGCAGCTGGTCACCGATAAGATATTCATCTATAAACCCCCACGGTTGGGAAACCAGGCAGAGATACTCGGTGTGGAAGAGGTTTGCCGCCGTTACCAGATCGAACGTCCTGAACAGCTGATCGATATCCTGGGGCTTTGGGGCGATGCATCCGATAATATACCGGGTATACCGGGCATCGGGGAGAAAAGAGCCATCGAATTTATTCAACAGTATGGCAGTGTGGAAAACCTGCTGGCAAATACGGATAAGCTGCAGGGTAAGATGAGGGAGAATGTCGAAGCTTTTGCCGAGCAGGGACTTCTCTCCAAGAAGCTGGCTACCATCATGCTGGATGTACCGGTGGAGTTCGAAGAAGACCGGCTGATCCTCGATAAGCCTCACACAGAATCCCTCAAAGAGCTTTTCGACGAACTTGAGTTTCGCACTTTTGCCAAAAGGGTTTTTACAGACATCTCGGTGCAGGAGCATGATCAGGAAGCCGGGTCACAGACAGCACAACCGGCACGGCATGACCTGTTCAGCGCCCTCTCAACCGGGGAGAACGGGACTCCATCCCACGACAGAAACACCGTGAGGGATTTAAAAGCTGATTATCACCTGGTAAATACCGCCGAACAGCGGATAGCATTGGTCGAACGCCTGAAGCAGGAAAAATCTTTCTGTTTTGATACGGAAACCACCGGCCTGGATCCAAACAATGCCGAACTCGTCGGGATTTCTTTCGCATTCAAACCAAAGGAAGCCTTTTTTGTCATCATGCCTGAAAATTACCAGTCAAGCCTTGAGATCGTCAGGCAGTTCAAACCTTTTTTCGAGGATAAAAGTATTTCTAAAACAGGCCAAAACCTGAAATATGATATCGCTATCCTGAAATGGTATGAGGTTGAAGTGAAAGGCAAGCTCTTCGATACTATGCTGGCACATTACCTGATCGAGCCCGATATGCGCCATAACATGGATTACCTCGCAGAAACTTATTTGAATTACAAAACCATCCACATCGATGAACTGATTGGCAAGAAGGGTAAAAATCAGCTTACCATGCGGTCGGTCATGCCCGATTTGATTGCTGAATATGCTTGCGAAGATGCCGATATTACCCTTCAGCTCAGGCATAAGTTTGATCCTTTGCTCGACCAGGGCGGATTGCGGAAGCTCTTTGATGAGATCGAGATCCCGCTGGTCCCGGTCCTTGCTTCTATGGAAGCCGAAGGGGTGATGCTCGATACCGAAGCGCTGAAGGAATACTCCATCCAGTTGGGAAAAGAAGTCGTTGAAGTGGAGAAACAGATTTTCGATCTGGCCGGGCAGACGTTTAACATTTCCTCGCCCAAGCAGCTCGGTGAGATTTTGTTTGAGAAACTGCGGATAACCGATAAGCCTTCCCGCACTGCAACCAAGCAATATTCAACCGGTGAGGAAATACTGGTGAAATTGCTTTACCGCCACCCGATCGTCCAGCTTATCCTTGATTACCGCTCCCTTACCAAGCTGAAATCGACCTATGTCGACACCCTCCCGGAACTGATCAGCCCGCGTGACCGAAGGATACACACTTCTTACAACCAGGCCGTGGCCGCTACAGGAAGGCTGAGTTCCAACAACCCGAACATGCAGAACATTCCGATCCGGACCGAAAGGGGCCGTGAGATCCGTAAAGCCTTTGTCCCTCGTAATAAGGACTATATAATGCTTTCAGCCGACTACTCGCAGATCGAATTGCGGATCATCGCCGAACTTAGTGAGGACACGAATATGCTGGAGGCATTCCGGAACGGTATTGATATTCACACTGCTACGGCCGCCAAGGTCTATGGCCTGCCATTAAAAGAAGTTACTTCTGAAATGAGGAGGAACGCTAAAATGGTCAACTTCGGCATAATTTACGGCATTTCTGCCTTCGGGTTGTCTGAACGGCTTAACATACCCCGGCGGGAAGCTGCCGATATCATCGAGGCTTACTTCCGGCAATACCCGGGCATCAAACAATACATGGAAAAAACCATAGTCTTTGCCCGTGAACACGGTTACGTAGAAACCGTCAAGGGCCGGCGCCGCCACCTTCGTGATATCAATTCGGGAAACGCCGTCGTGCGCGGTTTTGCCGAACGCAACGCCATCAACGCCCCGATTCAGGGTTCTTCCGCCGACATGATCAAGATCGCCATGATCAGGATCTATGATGAATTCAATCACCTTAAGCTGAAAAGCAGGATGATCCTCCAGGTCCATGACGAATTGGTGTTCGATGTACACCGTTCAGAACTGGAAATAGTCAAGCCAATCATCCAGGACAACATGCAGCAGGCTATCCCGATGAGTGTGCCGATTTTGGTGGAGATGAATACAGGGGAGAATTGGCTGGAGGCCCATTGAGGGCATGGAGGCATGGGGGCATGGGGGCATGGAGGCATGGAGGCATGGAAGCATGGAAGCATGGAACTTCAATTAATTTGTTATAAGACGTTTTCTGAAGTAGTAAATTTTTGCACTCAGGTTTTTAAATAAAATTAGCATTTTGTCCATATAATCCTGGCTAATAATTCCATACTCATGAAGAAGTATGATAATATTTGCACATTCAAAGGTTGATCGTCTGGCTATATTCAGATAATTGGCAAAGTCTTTTTTAGTTGCTGATCCTGATCCTTCAGCAATATTGTTAGAGATGCTGAGAGAAGCCCTTAACAATTGATCTGATAGAGAATAATAATTATCCCTTCGCAGTTTTTCTGCTAGAACAAAACACTCCCTGGAAACAGGTACAGATTCTTTCCAGATTTCTAAATCCTGAAATCTAAAACTCACCATTTTTTCTATATTTATCCTGAAAAAATTAAAATATACCCGGTATTATTAAAATTATATTTTCCCCTAATTTTCCACGCTTCCATGCTCCCATGCCCCCATGCTTTTATTTTTTTCATATTTTTACTTCATGAACCTACAAAAAGACCATCGAATTGTGATGACGCTGGACGCCGGCGGGACGAATTTCGTTTTCAACGCCGTCCGTGGGGGGGAAGAATTGTTTGAGCCTCACCGGATCAAAGCTAAAGGAAACACCCTCGAAGAGGTGCTGAATAAGATCATCAGCGGGTTTAGCAGCGTTAAAGGGGCGCTGGATGAAAAACCGGTAGCCATCAGTTTCTGCTTCCCCGGTCCGGCCGACTATCCGCGCGGCATCATCGGTGACCTTGAAAACCTGCCGACCTTCCGTGGCGGTGTTGCATTGAAAGATATGCTGGAAGAAAAATTCGGCATTCCGGTATTCATCAATAATGATGGTGACCTTTTTGCCTATGGCGAAGCAATCGGCGGGATACTCCCGGAAATTAACGCCAGGCTTGAAACCGCCGGAAACCCAAAGAGATACCACAACCTTTTCGGGGTCACGTTCGGTACCGGTTTCGGGGGAGGCATCGTCAGCAACGGGCAGTTGTTCATTGGCGATAACTCGGCCGGCGGCGAGGTGAACCGCATGCGCAACAAGCTTTACCCGGCGACCAGCGCGGAAGACAGTACTGCCATCCGTGGCGTCCGACGTGTTTACGCGCGTGAAGCCGGGATTCCTTTCGATGAAGCCCCAAATCCAAAGGAAATCCAGGATATGGTCCTGGGAACCCTTGATGGGAATCGTAAAGCTGCCTTGAAAGCATGGGAAGAAATGGCCATCGTTGCCGGCGACACCCTTGCCAATGCTATCACTCTCATCGACGGTATTATAGTCATTGGTGGCGGGCTGGCCGGGGCTTACCAGGTATTCCTGCAACAATTGGTGGATGAAATGAATGCGAATTTTCACTCGATCGATGGGCATAACCTTCCGCGCCTTGAAATTACAGTACTGAACCTGGAAAATCCGCTGGAAATGGCTAAATTCCTTGAAAACCAGTCGCGGGAAATAAAAGTTCCTTTAAGCAAGCGGGTTGTCAATTATAATCCAAGCCGTTACATCGGCGTCGGCGTAACTAAGTTGGGCACTTCCCGGGCTGTCTCCATCGGATCGTACGCTTATGCCCTGACGAAACTGGAAAAATCATATCAATGAAACTCTTTCCCATCGAAACCGGCAACCTCAAACTCGACGGCGGTGCCATGTTCGGCGTGGTGCCCAAAACCTTATGGTCGAAAGTCTATCCTGCCGACGAAAACAACCTTTGCAACTGGGCCATGAGATGCCTGCTGGTAGTTGACGGTGACCGGAAAATATTGATCGACAATGGAATCGGCGACAAGCAGGACTGGAACTTCCTCCGGCATTATTACCTCAATGGTAAAGACACCCTTGAAAGTTCACTGGCAAAAGCCGGTTGCACAAAAGAAGACATTACCGACGTGATCCTCACCCATCTCCACTTCGATCATTGCGGCGGGAGTATTGCTTGGAACCACGAGCGAACCGGCTATACACTGGCATTCCCGAATGCAACTTATTGGGTCAGTCGCCAGCAATACGGATGGGCCGTGGAGTCCAATCATCGCGAAACCGCTTCTTACCTGAAGGAAAACATCCTGCCGATTGAGGAAAGCGGACATCTTAAACTGATTGAGGAAGAAGGAGATATCCTCCCGAATATCTCCATAAAACTTTACAACGGCCATACGGAGGGACAAGCTATACCGCATATCAGGTATAACGGAAAAACAATCGTCTTCATGGCCGACCTGCTCCCTTCCACGGCCCATGTCCCTATGCCCTGGATCATGGCTTACGATACCCGCCCGCTCGACACACTAAAGGATAAGGAAAGGTTTTATAAAGAAGCTGTGGAAAACGATTATATCCTCTTTTTAGAGCACGACCTGTATAATGAGTGCTGTACTCTTCAAAAGACAGATAAAGGAATTAAGGTCAGGGATACTTTTTCACTTGAAGACATTAATGGCTGAAATTGAGGTGTAACCACAAAGAAGTCCCCAACTTAAAATTTAAAATTTAAAACTGTAAATCTGCTAGTCTTCCTCTTTCTCTTTCTCTTCGTAATCCTTCAACAGCTTATCCTGGATTTCGCCTGGCACCGGTCCGTATTCGGCGAATTTCATAGTGTAGCTGGCGCGGCCGCTGGTGAGTGAGCTAAGCGCGGTGGAGTAGCGGTTCAATTCTGCCAGGGGCACCCTGGCACGGATAATCGAGCCTTCCATGCCCATGATGATGGCACGGCGGCCCTGTAAATCGGTCATGACGCCACCCATTTTATCTGCCGGAACGAAAACTTCCACATCGTAAATCGGTTCGAGGATCTTTGGACTGGCTTCCTTGAAGGCCATGCTGAATGCGGTACGTCCGGCGAGTCTGAAGGAAATTTCATTGGAGTCGACCGGGTGCATCTTGCCATCATATACGTAAACCCTGATGTCGCGGGCATAGGAACCCGTGAGTGGGCCCTGCTCCATGCGTTCCATGATCCCTTTCTGGATGGCAGGCAGGAAGCGGGAGTCGATGGAACCTCCGACGATACAGTTGTAAAATATCAGCTTTCCACCCCATTCCATCTGGATTTCATCTTTTCCCCTGACGGAAACGGAAAATTCCGATTCACCCTTTGAGATGGTGAGCGGTGTAACCGATGACTGCCGCATGGTTTGTTTGAGCTTGAACCCTGTGGCATCAGGTTTTCCTTCTTCATGCGGTTCTATGACCAGGTGGACTTCACCGAACTGGCCGGCGCCACCCGACTGCTTTTTATGCTGGTAGGTAGCCTGGGCAACCCGGGTGATGGTTTCACGATAAGGGATGCGCGGTGGCAGATAGCTCACCTGGATCTTGATGTTGTTTTCAAGATGCCATTTGGCTATGTTCAGGTGCAATTCGCCCTGTCCTTCAAGGATAAGCTGACGCAACTCTTTTTTATATCCGGAAATGATGGTCTGATCCATCTTGTGCAACTCATTCAGCGCCATACCCAGCTTCTCGTCGTCAGCCTGGTTGACAGCTTTGACCGCTACCCTGAACTTGGAGTCGGGATACTCGATAGGCGGGATCCTTTCATCCGAGAATTTCGGCACGTTAAGCGTATGGTTTGTCAGCGTGTTTTTCAGCTTGATGGTAGCACCGATATCACCGGCAACCATCTTGTCGACCTTCTCACGGTTCTTACCGGCGAAGGCATAAACCTGGGAAATCCTTTCCTTGGTTGAGTTGGTGCCGTTGATCATGTCCTCGGCTTCCTTGATCTCGCCGCCATAGATCTTGAAGAAGCTCACTTCGCCAAGGTGCGGTTCAATGGAGGTTTTAAAGACGAAAGCGATGGCCGGATCGGTCGGCTTGCAGGACATTTCCCTTCCTGAGAGGGTTTTAATGGCCGGCATTTCGTTCGGGGCGGAAACGTTGTTGATGATGAATTCCATTAGTCGTCCCACGCCCATATTCTGCTTGGCGTTTATACAAAGCACCGGGAAGATGCCGCGGTTACGCAAGCCAAGGCGCAACCCTTTAAACATTTCCTCTTCAGTCAGCGTACCGTTCTCGAAAAAAGCTTCCATCAGTGTTTCATCGTTAGCGGCCAGGTCTTCGATCAGTTTGGCCTGCAGTTCTTCGGCCTTGCCCTTTTCATTGGCAGGAATATCGAGGATTTCTGCTTTTCCGGTTCCTTCAGGGTACTTGTACATTTTCATCTTCAGCAGGTCGATGATGGAATTAAAGCCATGTCCTGTATTCAGAGGATATTGGCACACAGCTATTCCACCGCTGAACGATTGCTTAAGCTGGTTTACGGTATCGTCGAAATTGGAGTTGTCATGCTCGAGATGATTGATGGCAAAGATCACCGATTTGTGCAATTTCGCACACAGGCGCCAGGTCGTTTCTGTCCCGGGTTCCACCCCGTTCTGGGCATTGACCACAGATATGGCCGCATCAACAACTTTCAATGCTGAGATTACTTCACCGACGAAATCATCGAAACCCGGGGTATCGATAATGTTGATCTTGTAGTTGTTGTAAAGTGAGTATAGGACAGAAGAATAAACTGAGTTCTGACGCTCAATTTCGATATCGCGATAGTCAGATACCGTGTTTTTGTCTTCGATGGATCCCCTGCGGTTGATCACGCCACCTTCGAAGAGCATATCTTCGGCCAGGGTGGTTTTCCCGGTTTTAGCACCGCCGATCAAAGCGATGTTCCTGATCTCGTTGGTTTGAAATACCTTCATTTTCTAATATATTCTGAATGATTACAAGTTAGTTTCCGAATGAGGGTCGCAAAAGTATAAAAAA
Organism: Bacteroidales bacterium; assembly: GCA_023229505.1. Lineage (NCBI taxonomy): Bacteria > Pseudomonadati > Bacteroidota > Bacteroidia > Bacteroidales > Bacteroidales bacterium. The sequence goes on from JALNZD010000002.1 coordinate 170,169, forward strand.
GCGGGGAATATTCAAAGGGAGGGATGAAAAAAGTAAATTGGCAACTGTCCAACTAAAAATCGCTCAAAGCTACTTTATTCACCATTTGCTTCACAGCCAGCCATTGTGTGTCATTCAGCTTCGGTCCGATCACTTCTATAACCTTCCCGGCGAGGATGGCGCCGATGCGGCCGCATTTGTCGAGGGGAAAACCTTGTGCCATGCCGTAAAGAAACCCGGACGCGTACAGGTCGCCTGCGCCGGTGGTGTCGATGCTGTTGACATCGATAATGCCGATGCTGACCTGGTCTTTACCGCTCCGGATCAATGAGCCTTCTTTCCCGATTTTGATAACGGCGATCTCGCACAACTCCGCCAGTTTCTCCACTGCCGCAAGCGGTTCCTGGCCCGTGAGGCTGCGGGCTTCGTCTTCGTTGGCAAAGACGATGTCGACATATTTCCTAAGCATTTTTTCGAGGAAATCCCGATTCTGGTCAACTACATTATAGCTGGCCATGTCCAGCGATATCTTCATGCCATTTTCACGGGCAAGTTTCAGGGCAGCTTCAAGGAGGGCATGGTTTTGGACGATATAACCTTCAATGTGGAAGAAATCATATTGGGTAAAGAACTCCTGAGACAGATCATGATGATTCAGTTCGACGGCAGCGCCGAGGTAGGTGGCGAAGGTCCGCTCCGTATCCGGGCTGATCAGGGCTATGGCACGTCCGGTTTCCATATGGCTCTGGCTTAAGTGCGCATTGATGCCGGCGCTCACCATATCATCATGGAATACTTTTCCCATCTCGTCTGTCCCTATCTTCCCGATGAAGCCGGTTTCCATACGCATATTAGCCAGTCCGTGTATGGTATTCGCGGCTGAGCCGCCGGAGCGGACCGTTTTTTGAAGGTGAATCGTTTCATCGTAAATTTTACGGGATCTGACGGCATCCACCAGAATCATGCTCCCTTTGGGAAGCCCGAATTGGAGGAGATAATCGTCATGGTCCAGCCGGGTCATGATATCTACCAGCGCGTTTCCCATTCCTAATAATTTCGCCATCAGCTTTCCTTATGAATAGATCAGGGGGCAAAGTTACAATTTCCGGGCAAATGGATCAGAATTGTATTCTCCAGGTGGCCATCGGATAGAATCCCATTGAAAAAACCTGCACAATTTCCCCAGTAACCACATCAATACGGTATTGGTCGATGTTGGTATAGTTGCTCCGGTATTGCAGGTCGAACAGGAGCATGATGTTGGCATGTTTGACATTCCTGCGGTAGCCAATCCTCAGGCTGCCCCGGATGAAGTCGTCGAAGCGGACACTGTAAGCATTCTCCCAGTCGTAAACCACCTGTCCTTCAGCAACTGTCTTTTCCGGATCAAAGGGAAGATAGGGTCTTCCCCCGGTCCAGGTAGCCCGGAGTCCAAGAATGAAGAATTGGTTCTTCAGTCTTCCAAAGGGCAGTTCGTAACCTCCAACCGCGTTGAAAACATACCGGTTATCAAACGCTGTGGTGCGCTCCACATCGTCATAGCCCCGGTAGTAGGACCTGTACAGTGATGCTGTAAAGAGAAAATAATAGTTCCTGTGCAGGAAACGCTCCAGGGTCAGGTCGAGGCCATAGTTAGAACCACTGCCCCGGCTGACCAGGCTGTCGTATCGCAGGATATAGTATTCAATACCCTCATTCAGCACGGAATACTGTGGAATGCTTTCTTTGACCGGGATCTGGTAAAGATACTGGTAATAGGCCTCTGCCTTAAAACGCATGTATTCCATGATCAAATAGTCATATCCTAATACCGCATGCATACTTCGCATGAAGTCCAGGTCCAGGTTGGTCATGACATACTGCCCTTCGGATACAGGCGACTGGGTGAAGTACATCATGGCCGGGACCATCTGGCTGTGCAGGCCGAAGCCGCCACTGAGCGAACTCACCGGTGTGAGATCCCATTTCAGGCTTAGCCTGGGCTCCAGTGCGAACGAGTTGTTCAGGGTAAAGTATTGGAAATGTCCGCCAAGCGAGGAGGTCACTTTCGGACCGAAACGGTGCTGGAATCCGGCATAGGCCCTGAAAAGTCCCGTGTTCTGATCAGCGTCTGTGTCATAGATATAGTTGCGATGCACATACTGGCTGTCGATAAAACTGACCATATACAAATCATAACTGATCCCGGCATCCAGGCTGCTCCTCGAACTGAATTTCTTCCTCATGTGGAAAGAGGCGGATGCTTTGTTCTCCCGTGACCTTTCCCCCGCCCAGTGGAACGGTTTTACGGAAGTAAGATCAAATGTATCGATGGTAGTTTCGATACCGGAGGTCATGAAAGATAAAAAACTCTGGAAACGGGTGTTTTCGTTGACGAAATAAATATGAGAAAGTCCGAGGGAGGCAAGACGGGAACTGGACAGGAGATCTTCGCCGTGGCCGGTGAAAAGCCATTTTTTCGGGTCTTTATTGGAATCTTTCAGGCTTATGCTGCTGAACCCTCCCAATCCGGTCACAGTGAAAATCCCGGCCTTTTTTGTCGGAAAGTGAAGCTTGAACGACAGGTCCTGGTAGTTGGCGCTTTCTTTCAATTTCACGCCGATGGCTTCTAATAATCCGGTGAAGGAGTATCTGTAGGAGGCAAGATAGGAGGAATTGTTTCCTTTTCTGAACGGCCCTTCCAGTCCGAATTCCAGGCCGTTGAAGCTCAACTCCCCCCAGTACTCCCGGCTGATTGAATTCCCGTTGCGCAGGTGAATGTCGAAGATGCCGCTGAGGGCGTTACCGTATTCAGCAGGAAAAGCTCCGGTAAGAAAGTCGGAATTGGCAAGCAGGTTTGTATTCAGGATGGTGACCGGGCCCCCCGTAGTACCCGTGGCCCCGAAGTGGTTCGGGTTGAGTATCTCCATGCCGTCGATCCGGTACTTCAGGCTGTAAGGTGAGTTGCCGCGGATGATGATGTCGTTGCGGTTATCGCGGGTGCTCACCACCCCGGCGTAATTCGCCGCCATGCGCGCCGGATCCCCGTAGCTTCCGGCATACCGGCTGGTTTCATCGATGGTGAAGGAACGTGCGCTGATGAGTGCCATCGGGTTTACCGGCTGGTCTTTCCGCTGTTGCGCAATGATCTCCACCTCCCGGCCCTGGATGGGGATTTCCTCCATTTCAATCTTCAGCACCAGCTCCTTTCCAGCCGTAACCATCTGGTTATCAAGGATGATGGTCCTGTATCCGATATAACTGATTTGTATGCGGTGCCTGCCGGTTGGAACATTGGTGATGATGAAGCTTCCTTCCTGGTCGGTGGAGGAGCCCATTACCGGATCAGTTGTGAGCACAGTGACATTGGCCCCGGGCAGCGACGACTGCGACGTCTTATCCACCACGGTCCCATGGATAGACTGCATCGGCATCTCCTGGGCAAAGAGTTGTCCCTGGATGAATATCAGGAGGATTGAAATACTAAATTTGGTAAGTGACCTGTTGGATATCATATTTCCAAATTACTTCATTTCCAAATTAAACTCCTCCAACTTCTCCCACGCTAAACTGACAAATTTTTCCCCGTCCCAATTCATCCTTGCGCGATAAAAGGTCTCGGCGAAAAATGCATACCGGGAACTCCGTTCGGGGTTTCGCACTATAAAAGTGGCTGTCTCCGGGGCGATGTTGTATTTTTTGACGATTTCTCCGGCCAGGATTTCGATCATATCCGTCACAGAGCTGCCTGGGTTGGATTCATAAAGTTCGGTAAGGATTATCAGTGCAGCAGGATCATTTCTCCTGATCATGATCCCGCAGTGAGATGGCATCTCCCATTTCCCGGCGAAATGAAAGATATCCGCGACGTATTTCTGCTGATTATCCATGATCCATCATCGCTCGATGAATTTTCCAAAACTCATTTTCGCCAGGTCCCTCCGTGGCATACGGTAAGTGCCTTGCCGCCGCTCCTTTTCGATCACCCGCATGATCAGTTTGAACATCTTCTGCTCCTGGGTTTCGTGCTGGTAGAACTTCTCCCAGGCATAGAAGTAAAGCTCCTGCAACCGGTCCGGCGACATATGCAGTGGCTGGAACACTACCTTGCCGGCGTTGTAATTGTTCCAGTCACGATCGATAATGCGGCCATCGCGTTCCATGTCGTCCCATACCTTCGTATGCCGGAAGGGTGTCAATACGGTGAATTCAGCGAGGTCCAGGTCAACTTCAAGCAGGAAATCGATCAACCGCAGGATGTCGTCTTCCGTCTGATTGTCCATCCCTAAAAGGACGGTGGCCTCTACCGCAATGCCAAAATCGTGGTAACGCCGGATCCTGTTGCGGATGTAATCCGAATCGTCGATCACGGCCTGGTAAACATACCAGGCTCCTGCCTGCGCGGCAAGCTCAAGAATTTCCGGATCATCATCAATCGTATGGCTGCACCAGTTCTTTTTGAAAGGGATCATCATCCGGAATAGCTCTTTCTCCCATTCCTTATCCTGTGCCAGGGAATTGTCGACCAGGAAAAGCCGGTTGTTCTCTATTGCGTCCAGTTCCTCGGCGACTTTATCGAATGGGCGTGGCCTGAATTGGCGCCCGCCCAAAAATGAAGCGGCACATGGATAACAACTGAAACGGCATCCACGGGATGCCTGGAACAGGTCCACCATCCGGATACCCTTATGATAGTAAAGATCATCGTTCAGAATGCTGCGCCTTGCCGGGCCGATCAGAGAAACATCCGGAGGATGAGGGAGGTAGTTATAAAGTTTTTTGAGCTGTTCTTCCCGGAAATCGTCCAAAACCGCCTCCATCCTTCCTTCTGCCTCACCGAGAAAAACGCTGTCAGCATGCTCTATGGTCTCTTCAGCATGCAGCATGGTGGCCACCCCGCCGAAAATGACCTTCACCCCGCGGCTGCGGTACTCATCTGCAATTTCCCAGCCTCTGCGTATCTGTGCGGTGATCATGACCGAAATGCCCACCAGGTCTGCCGGATCATCATAGCTGAACGATTGCAGGTTTTCGTCGATGAAATCAATGGTCACTTCATCCGGTAGTGTTGCAGCAAAGGCAGCAGGGCCGAGGGGAGGCAGGATAAAGGGTGTCTGGCTCTCAAGTTTGGTCCATTTGGGATATATCAGTCGGAAGATCATCGTTAAGGTTTGTAATGGTAGTGTTCAAATTGCTTTTTCATCATATGATATACCTGCGCTTTTTGGGCATCATCAAAATTATAGGAATTTTTTTTGAAATCCCTTGTCTTTTCTATAAAAGATCGGATACGGCCCTCCAAATTGCCGGTGAACTCCAGTCCAAGGGCCTTGTATATCCCTTTTACCTCTGCCACAGGATCCGTTTCCAGAGCCTCATAACTTATTTCACAATATCTTGCGTCCGGAAGTGCGGCCAGGTCTCGTTCAATCACCGAATAAAACTTTATCAGCCCTTCGGTGATCTCCTTCAGTTCAGGAAAGTACGGCTTGCCTTTCAACTGGTTATCCCTGGCCATAACTTTCCAGAGATGCAGCGAAGAGGCCACCACTTTGTACGGATGGCGGTGAAGATGGATGAACCTTGCCCTGGGAAAGGTCTCGCAGAGAAAGGGAATACGCAGGGAATGTGCCGGGTTTTTCAGCAGCACGATTCTTCCGGAATCCCGGCGGATTTTGGTGTAAAAAGCCGTTAATTGCCCCTTCCACATCTCCTTCTTTTCTTCTTCAGGGTTAAAATCCTTAAAATCATTGATGAAATACCCGGGTTCCCCGGGAAAAATAATTTTCAGCAACGGTGAGTCAAGGGTAAGCTTCACTAAAGCAAATTCATCCTCCTGGGCATCATCAAAGCCCAGCCTCACATTGTCCATCGGCCGTTTGCCGATCAGCGCCCCCATGATGGGCCGGAAATATCGTTCCGACACCAGGAAACTCTCAGGGAAGACGGCCTGGAAGAAAGTAGGGGTGACGAACTGTTTATCCAGGGCGAGAATCTGGTGCAGGAACGTGGAGCCGGTGCGCCAATGACCGATGATGATCACCGGATCATCCGGCACCGTGCAGGATTTTAGCTTTTCACCATAAACCTTTTTTTCGCGCATGGCGTGGAACGAAGCCCAGAAAGCATTCTGAAGGATAAAAAGCAATCTTCCGATGTTCCGGGGTGAAGGGGTGAAACCGTGCTTCCGCAATAATGTCATGAGTGGTCCCATGCGGATGCCGGTGAGGATGTAGGAATGCATGCAGCCGTATGGTCAGAGCCCTTTTTCTTTGATCAGGAATTCGGCGATGCTGTCAATGGATTCAAGGACATTGCGTGCAACATTCTGGTCGGCGATACGCACCTGGTACTTCTCCTGGATAGCCATCACGAGTTCAATTCCGTCGATGGAATCCAGGTTCAGGATATTTTCTGCTGAGAACAGCGGCACGGAGTCCGGCACTTGTTCCGCACGAATATTTTTGATATTCAGTGTCTGGATGATGAGTTCCTTGATCTCCGTTTTCAACAATGTGGTCTCTACAGCCGTCATTTATCAGAGTGTTTATTTAACCAATCTATAAAGCTCATTAAAGAATTTCTGTTCTTCGTCGGCCTGGGCGTAAATCATCATACTGAGTTCTTTGATCCGTTCCGGGCCAAGGTCCCGGCTCTTTCCGATTTTGGCTGCAAAGTAAGAAATATTCCGCCACTTGTCACCAATTTCCATCATTTCTTTCGACATAGTTTTCAAACGGTCATCTTTTGTAATGGCAGCGGCCTGCTGAAGAAAAGTGGCATACATGTAACGAAAGCCGCCTCCGCCTGTCCCCTGGTCTTCCATGAAAATATTGATCTTCATCACCCGGTCTGAAAGATCCTCAATATCCCTGGCAATGGCAGGCCATTCATTCAACTTTCTGGCAAACATCCGTATTCCTTTTACGCCGAGAAAAGGTACAGGTAGCCGGGTCATGTTGAATGCCGCTCTTTTAATACCTGTTATGATAGGCTTTTCAAGATCAATGTTATCAGGGATATGGTCTGTGTAAAACATGTACCCTTTGGGAGCCATCATACCACCGGCAAAACGGGCCGTCAGCATCTTTTGCTTGTCGAGCACGGATTTCTGCTTGTAATAGCTGTCACTCACAAGGTATTTGCTCCCATTCACCCCGAATACGATGACATAATGCGCATTGATATGTACCCGCTGCCAATCTGCCATATAATCCATATAAAAGAAATCAACCTGCACGGCGGTGGGATGCCCCTGCCGGATGGCTTCGTCCAGGGCGGCCTCTCCCTCTTCCGGAGAGCGGAAGTGCTGCTCATGGAACTTCACACCCAGCCGTTTTGAGATCTTTTTACGGATATTCCCGGGCTTGCTGCGCAGGATGAACATCGGAAAGGGTAGATCAGATGATTTGAGGTAGCCAAAAAATATCCCGCCCGATATCCCGAAAACCAATGGCTCCGTAATTGACATCCCCGCATGGTTCAGTAATGCTGTCACAGTACCTGTTTCACAATGCGCCGCCATCTTGTGCTCGAATGGAATTTCTGTCGCGTTCATTTAGTGAATATTAATTTCTTTTATTTGCTCAACTGTAATCCCAAAGACTATTGCATATTTCTGAAGGGTAACATCATCCAGCTTTGCAAAAACATCGGGCCTGAAATGCTTGCGGAGCTTCCGCTTGCTGATCCCCACCCTCCTGGCCAGGTCGCCAGGGCCCATATCCTGCATCAACATGTAATAAAATACCGGGCTGATATTTCCCTCCTTCAGTTCTTCGTGTAATGCCTTGTCAAGGTTTTCTTTCTTCAGATAAAAATCGCTCAGAAAATGCTTCACCACATAAGAGCCGCTTTTGATCGCATCATACGACTCATCCTCCTTCTCTGCGAACAGGATCATCTCGTAATTTTTACTATCGATATAAAGGTCTTTTTCTTTCATCCCGGTTGTTTGTGCATCGTTCTATCAGGTTGATTCATCTTAATAGGTCCTGGTTAAGAATCAGCTTTTCTTCATCGCAAAAGTAAGGAGTTTCTTTACAAATTCAAGTGGTTGGAAATTGGATATTATTTTTTTACGGCTTCCAGGACCGAGAAAGGTGCAATGGTGCGGATGATCTTTGCCAGTCGAAATCCTGACCGGCTACAGAGGTCTGCAAATTCCTCTTTTGTTCTTTCTTTGCCTCCCTCAGTTCCGGTCATCATCAGCAAATCGACCAGCTTGCCGAAGGAAGGTTTATTATCAGGTTCTGTAATCGTTTCCAGGATGATCAGCTTTCCGTTCGGAGCCATCACAGAATGGACCTTTCTGAGCAATTTCAGGCAATCCTCATCACTAAATGCATGAAGAATATTTTTCATGAAATAGGCATCGGCGCTTGCCGGAATATCATTGAAAAAATTTCCGCAAACAATCCGGAATCTTTCCTGCAAGACCGGTTCCCTGATCATTTCTTTTACCTGACCGGCCACATGATGCTGGTCAAACAGGATCCCCTGCATATCACTGTATTTTTCAAGAATGCGATCCAGCAGGATTCCGTGCCCGCCTCCCACATCGACAAGTGTCTTAATGCCCTTGAAATCATAAGCCGAGAGAAGCGCCAGGGCAACCAGGCTTGAGGAATTGTCCATCGCCTTGTTATAAATTTCATTCTTTGCAGGGTTCCCTTCCAGGTATTGAAAAATCCCTTTCCCGAGCATTTTGCGTGTATTACCTTCACCGGTCCGGATACACTCCGTGAAGTGCGTGAACAAAGTCATGTTGGTTTCGCCGAATTGATGCAGGATCATATATTTCATCGAGTTGTCACCTTCTTTCAGAGCATACGAAAGGTGCGTATTCACAAACATTTTGCCCGGCAATTCCATAAAAATCCCTTCCCCCGCCAGGGTTCTCATCAGGCGGTAAAGGTATGCATCATTCGTACTGCTCAGGGCGGCCAGTTCAGTGATGCTTTTCGGGCCGGAAGCCAGGTGATCGGCCAGGTTCAGTTCACAGGCAGCGACAATGGCCCTTGAAACCCAGAAACCCTGTGCTTTCTCATAAACAGCCATCGGAGGTGGAATCAGGCGGTCTGAAATCTTCATCAGTATCCTTCTGATGCGCAGACCCATGAAGTATAGGAACTGGTGAGGAAATTCCGGAAGATCTGTTCTCTTTTTCATATTGCTTCTTTCGTTCAACTTGGAAATGAAAGCAGGATAAAACTGTGATGGATCCCTTTGAAATGGTTATAGATCAGGATATTCCTGATGTCATGCCGGTTTTCAATGGTTTTTATCCTTAGGATGTCCGGAACAGCTTGTTGTTTAAGCGCTTTCACAGCAGCCCATGTGGCAAAGGCCGTGGAAGTAAGGTATTCCCCGCAAAGATGCTTCCAGGCAGCCTGGTTAAAACCTGAAGGGAACACCCTGGAAAGAACATCCCGGTAAACCGTGTCGCCATCCAGGTCCCCGTTAAGACCGGTAAATACCCAATCGATCATTCCGGGCTCCAGGCCGTTCCTTTCCAGGCACAACAGGGCATTTGCAGCAATCATTTCAGTGTTTTCCGTTGAAAAGAGGGTCATCACATCTTTCAACACTGCGTATGTTTTGTCCGATGCATAGTCCTGGAGAAAGAAGAAGGTGAAACCTTCCCCGGCAATGGTGCCTTCCGCTTCGGTATCAAACAGCCGCAGGTTGTTCACTGCTTGCCGCCGCCAGCGGTGAAGGCGGTCGGTGAGGATAAACTGGTTGGCAGTGATCTCGTCAAAACCACCGGTGAGGACGTTCCGGCTGTCGCCGCTTTTCAGGCCCAGGATGCCGTCCAGCAGGGCATGCTCAAAGGCAAAACTGCCATGGGCATAAGCCATGTTATAAGCACAGTTGTTCAGCAGCATGGCGATCTGGGCACCGACCACGTTGTGGGTCGACTGTATGAAAGGGGTTGGCGGAAGCAGGCTTTCCTTGTTCCTGTATAAGGAAAGCAGGAATTTCTCCGAATCCAGCACGCTGCCCCAGCCCGAACCGGTGATGATGGCATCGGGCCGCTGGTTTCCGGCATCGTCCAGGCAGATCTTTGCCGCTATCCATCCCAGCCGGATCAGCCGGCTCATCCGCCGCAGGTATTTCTCATCCAGCCCGGGGTCAACCTCCGGTTCGAGGCATTGCAGCATCCTGCCATCATAATCCTTCACCTCGTCAAGAAATGAGGCGCAGTCCCAGGTCTTTTGGGGGGATACATTGCCTATGCCGTTGATATAGATCTTCATCTCAGATGCTTGAAAACACGAGTGAGGTGTTGTTGCCCCCGAAGCCGAAGGAGTTCGACAGCACGTGGCGAATCCCGGAGCCCTGGATGGCATGCCGGGCAGGAAAAAAGCCAAATTCCTTCATCGGGGTGTTAAAATTCAGGTTTGGCCAGACGGTGTCGTGCCGGATGCTCAGGATGGAAAATACCGCCTCCACCGCACCCGATGCGCCCAGGAGATGTCCGGTGAAAGGCTTGGTGGAGCTGAAAGGGGGGATTTTTTCTCCAAACAGGGTCAGCATCCCCATTCCTTCTGAAAGATCGTTGTTGATGGTGGCCGTGCCGTGCATATTGATATAGCTGATGTCTCCCGGTTCCAGGCCGCCGCGTTCCAGGGCAAGCTTCATCGCCAGGTGCGGCCCGGTACCTTCCGGGGAAAGAGCTGTCTGATGATGGGCATCCGTGGAATTCCCGTAACCGCTCAGCTCACAGAGCGGTAATCGCGGGCCGGTCCTGTCTTCCGCTTCCAGGACAAGATACGCTGCCCCTTCTCCGAGGTTCAGCCCGTTGCGTAGTTCGTCGAAAGGTTTGCAGGGCTCCCTGTCGTAGATCATAAGGGTATTGAAGCCATTGATGGTAAAGATAGAGAGCGCATCTGCCCCCCCGGCAATCACCCGGTCGAGCATCCCTGCCCGGATAAGCCGGGCCCCGGTCATGATCACGTTGGCGGATGATGAGCAGGCCGTGTTGATAGTGGAGACAAAATCTTTGATCCCGAGGTGCCGGGCGATCCTTTCGGTGCTTTCACTGCTTTCGTTGGCCTCGATCCAGGCATTGCGGCTGTCGTTTTCAAGGAAATCCGGGTAATACTTTTCCGTAGCGACCATCCCTCCTACCGTTGAACCGGAGATCAGACCTGTCCTGAGCCCGTCGTGCAGGTTTATTCCCGCATTCCTGACGGCCTCTTCCGCCGCGATCATACCCAGCAGGGCTGTCCGTGTAAGCCCTTCCCGGAGCTTAATTCCAAGTATCCGGGCAAGTTCCTCATCCCTGAGTCTGATCTCTCCTGCCGGAAGTGCATTGCGGTGTACTGTTTCAAGGAGTGTGATCTTCCCGATGCCCGACCTGCCGGATGTCAATGACTTCAGGTTCTCTTCCAGGTTATTCCCGATGGAAGTGATGATACCACAGCCGGTGACGAATACACGTTTAGCCAATGTTCAGAATGATAGAAAGGTCAGGCAAAGATAGGACTCTTGAAATTTGAAATTTGAAATTTGAAATTTTAAATTGCGGACTTATTTAATACATTGGTTTATAATTAGTTATAAAATATTAATAAAATTTTCCCCTAATTCAAAATTCAGAATTTAGAATTTAAAATTATTACTATCTTTGCACCCTCAATTTTGAAAATGCTATCTTCCCTGGTAGCTCAGCTGGTTAGAGCGACTGACTGTTAATCAGTAGGTCCCTGGTTCGAGTCCAGGTCGGGGAGCCGAAGTCGACTAGTCCCGATTTTATCGGGACTTTTTCATTTTTACCCCTTTCATAAGCCTTGATAGATAAGGATTAGCTCATTTCATCCTCCTTCAAAAAAAATTTAGATACTTTATATTCTGAAAAAAGGAAAATATCCAAATTTTTTCATGGTTTTTCATTTAACAGGTTGAAGGAAAGTGTTTTGTGTGTAGTTGGATAACATCCAGGGGTCGGATTTAGATACTTTTGTTTTTGGATTGGGGGTCTGATCAGCTTTTTATTCCAGGGGGTTTTGAAGCCGGAATCAACCCGGTAAGTAAAGATTTTGCTTGGATATAAGATTATACCAGTGTGGGGGAGATAATGGCTTAGCGGCTTTATAAGGTAACTAAAACGCTTTATTGTTGTTGGATGAATATAACATATTAACTTTATATGTTGGCATTTTAAATTTAAAGAACTTCAAATTCTTAAAGGTCAACTACTTAACTTAATAATGAAAGGAGTTACTATGGAAACAAATCAATCATTAGAAAAGATCAGATTTATTAAAGAAATGTTAGTCTTTATCTGGGAAAATAAAATCAAAGATAAAGCAATTAAAGGTTTTATATTATATGAAAGGCAATTTCAGGCAGAACTTTATCATCAATTGAACTTTATGTTATATCCTCAATATAATGTTTGGATTGAGCCTCATATTCAAAAAAAGAATAAAACCAGTATAATCCCTGATATGATTATCACAAGTAACGATGATTCAGGAGAAAATCAAATACTTACAGTGATTGAATTAAAATGGAAGCCTTGGGAATTTCCACCTTTTAAGGAGGATATTAAAAAACTGATTGAGTTTAATCATAATGAATTAGAAGAAATGAATCCACTTGGTGCTAAATCTGTATCTTCCAATTGGGAAGAAGTCAAAGGGCAGAATCAACTTTTCTATTCAATACATCCTGAGTTATTAAAAGTTTATGTTGTGTTTGGCCATCCTGGTAGTGATGCTATTAAACCAGAGAAGATTGAAACAAAGCCTAATAATTTTCTTCACCTTCATGGGTGCATTGAAAAAGGACAACCAAAATTTGACTCCGAGGAAATTTATTTCACAATCCGTTGACGGAAAGTGTTTTGTGTATAGTTGGAGTCAAGGCCGGGGTGAAATTTAGATACTTTGGTTTTGGATTGGGGGGTTGAACTCTTATTAAGTCAGGGGGTTTTGAAGCCGGAAGCAAGGCGGTAAGGCATTCAAAGGTGAAATAAAATGAAGATACCGGGTTGGGGAGATAATGGCTTAGCGGGTTGCTTTCTCTTTTAAAACTTTATCTGATTACAATTTACTAATACTATAATGCATCTAAAAGGAAAAATTTGAAACTCTGATTTAAAACTTCTGATTTTATCAGCCAGAAAACCATTGAATTGTATTACTTTTATTTTTAGTAAACATCTGTAAGCTATCCTAATCTTGAAGATCAATAATCTGATTTATAACAATACTTACGAAAGTACTATTCAAAATCACAATATATGTTATTTGAGAGATTTGTACCACAAGAGAAAATTGGCTTAGAAAGAGCCTTATTAATGAAAAAAATGAATCTCCATGTAGATTTATTCCTTATTGACGATAATTTCAATGGCTTTCATGGTCAAGGGCAATTATCGATTAACTATGGGGAAGTTATAATTGATCCGTCATTTTTATTTTATCTAAGTTCACATAAAATAAAGGAATCCGAAGTTAATTATTACTTGCCAGATAATCTTCTTCGATTGATTAACGGCTCTGAGGAAAATGCTGAGTATCGACAATTCCTAAAGTCTTTTTTGTCATTTTTTAGATATGGCTTTAGTAGAAAATTCAATGATGATGACTGGTATCTATTTTATGATAACATTCAAAAAATGAATATCAAGCCAATAACTCAAGAAATGGTGAAACCAGAACAAAACAATGATTATTATAGTGACTATCTTCAATTTTTCCAAGATCATGAGTTTTATCTTTCGATGAGTCCGACTATCAATTTCTTAGGAGACTGTATTGCAAAAATCATGGAGTTTAGCAGACGAACAGGCATTTTGATATTAAGTAAATCTAGAAAACTTGCAAACCTCCTTAGAGAAAAAATCGTTTCTATTTTACTACTCCCCATTTTTTAGACCACGAATTCACTTTTCTTAATTGAATTTATTAACTCTATTTGTATTGATATTGCTGTTAATTTCGGGAAATAACTCGAAGAGTTATTCTCGATATTAACAG